>JBAVTG010000157.1:0-2577 GCA_049696015.1 Rhizobiaceae bacterium
GCTACCGGCTGCGCAAAGAAGGCGCAAATGCCGAAGCGTTTAACCTCGCCCCGCTTGCGGGGAGAGGTGTCGCGGGCCTATCCCGTGACGGAGAGGGGGTGTGCCAGATCAACTGCTGTTCAGCTGGTCATGTGCCAGCCCGTGACATTCTCTCAAGACATCATCGATTTCGTGAATCTTTCGTTCCCGCCAGCCGGGCGGCAGGCCGGGGCGGATGGGAGAGAGTCGGGTTGGTTTTGATGCTTTCAGAGCTGCGTCACGCTTGGATTGCCAGCGCATAAGGCGGCGGGCTTGGGCCGGGAGGTTGTCGAGCGCGCGGATGAGCGCGTTGAGGCGCTGGCCGATGCGGGTTGCGTCGAGCGGGGTTGTGTCGACGGCGGTAAAGTGGATGGTTGGATCGGACGGGCTGACGTTGCTTTCCCAGACGGGTTCAACGTCCCAGATGGAGTCCGGATCAAAGCTTTTGAGCGGGTCGAACAGCTTGAAGGCGCGGATTGGTGGGAAGTCCCCTCTCCGCCCGGCGCAGCCGGGCACTGACCAGGGCGAGCCACCGGTCTCGCCCGCCTGCGGCCCCCGCAAGCGGGGCGAGGTTGAAGGTGCGAGCCCGATGGCCGCGATGACGATCAGGCGGCGGACGGCGGATTCTGCCGGGCGTAGCACGAGCATGATGGCCGCAAAGACGTCGCGGCGCAGGGTGAACAGTGACCCGCCAACGCGCATGTTTGCAAGCGCGAACAGCGCCAGAACAATCTGGCGGAGTTGTTCGCGGTTGCGGCGGATGGCGAGGGCGTAGTCCAAGTCTTTGATCTTCCTTCAAATAAAGTTCGATGAATGAAGGTTGCATGATGGATGTGGTTTTGGGGGTGGGGATAGATTGGTGGAATTTGCTTTGTGAGTTCAACGAATTCAGAGAGTTAGGCAGAACGCGTGGCTGGATAGAACGTCAACAGCAGCGCAGGCCCCTCTCCGTCACGGGCTGCGCCCGCGACACCTCTCCCCATAAATGGGGCGAGGTTAAACGCTTCGATTTTTGTGCTTTTCTTTCGTCCGCGGGGAAGAAAGGCGAGCAGGTCCACAAAACTTTCAGAATTTGGTTCCTGAATGGTAGGCCGAAAATCCGGAAAGGTCAGCGCCCTACGCGATCCACCACTTCGGATGCGCATCGGCAATTGCTGCTTTGGCGCTGGCTTTTGAGTCTTGATCCTCGAATATCCCAAAACACGTCGCCCCGGAGCCGGACATGCGGGCGAACTTCGCGCCGGAGCGATAGAGCGCGTCTGGAACGTCGCCGATGGCTGGGCAAAGCGCGCGGGCAGGGGCTTCGAGGTCGTTGCGGGTAGTGCGGAGAAAATTCACAATAGCAGGGACTTCACTTCTCCCCGCAACTTCTGTGGGGAGAAGGTGGCGCGCAGCGCCGGATGAGGGGGGTATCTCCTTGAGTTCGCGCGTTTCGCCGCCCCTCACCCTGCCCGCTCCCCGTTGTAGAAACGGGGAGAGGGGAAGGCCTTCATTGTCATTCTTCGCGAGTGCCTTAAAAATTTCCGGTGTCGATACACCAACACCGGGATTGACCAGCAGCAGATGCAGTTCCGGAAAGCCATCCAGAGGCTCGATAATTTCGCCAATGCCTTTGGCGATCAGCGGCTTGCCATGGAGGCACATCGGCACGTCTGCGCCGAGTTGCAGGCCAATGGCGCAGAGCTCATCAATGGTCAGGCCAAGTTGCCAATGCTCATTCAGGCCCTTGAGCGTCGCAGCCGCATCGGCTGAGCCGCCGCCGATGCCCGATGCAAGGGGCAGGTTTTTGGTCAGGTGGATAGCGACCGGCGGGCAATGCGCCGAACCCGCATGGGCGCGGATGGCGTCCCGCGCCATGATGACAAGATTGGTACCGGTGTCGGATTCAAGCGCCGCACCGAACGGTCCGGAAAATGTCAGGCGGTCACTGTCAGAAGCCCTAGTGGATATGCCATCGCCGACATCGGCAAAGACAACGAGGCTTTCGATGAGATGATAGCCATCAGGCCGCTGGCCGGTGACATGAAGGGCAAGGTTGATTTTGGCAGGCGCGGCGAATTTCAATCGTCTTTGACCACATACTCGCCGGTCTTCTCATCGCGCACCAAGGTGCCGATCGCCCCGGTCTGGCCTTCCTTCTCGGCACGCCGGACTTTTTCGTGCACGCGATCTGCCTCGCGCTTGAATGATTTGTAGCCATACCAGCCGACAGCGGCGACAACGGCAAAAAAGACGATTTGCGGCACCATTTCCTCCATCCCGCAATGCGGTTTGAACCGCGAGACTCTATGCCGAAAACAAAATCCGGCAAAGTGCAAACTTCATAGGCCGATCCGCGCCCACAGCGAGCGCTCTTCTGCCGTGCCGATCAATGCTTGCGCGGCGCCTGCGCCGATCTGGCTGACGCTGGCAGAACCGCCGCGCATGCCGAACAGGCCGCGGGGCGGAGAAATCAAACGCAATCTGGTCTTTTCGCCATAGCGCACCTTCAGGAACGAGCGCATGTCGCCCAGATGATCGACAAGGCCAAGCTCTTTGCCCTTGATGCCGGTCCAGAAA
>JBAVTG010000158.1:0-4773 GCA_049696015.1 Rhizobiaceae bacterium
AAAGCAGCAATTGCCGATGCGCATCCGAAGTGGTGGATCGCGTAGGGCGCTGACCTTTCCGGATTTTCGGCCTACCATTCAGGAACCAAATTCTGAAAGCTTTGCGCCCAGCGCGCGCCCCTCTTGACGCTTGCACATCTTTCTCCCCCGCAAGGGGGAAGATCGCCAATCTTCGTCATTCGGTAAGCTGCGACTCGGCACGCCGAAATCTTGGCATTCGCAAAATCAGCAGGACGAAAGGCGCACCTCCCTCCCCACAAGGGCAGGGCCATCGCATATGGAAAAAACGGTCTCGACGTCTGGAATCGAAACGGGAACAAATCCGAATCGAACCGGGAGCAAACTTTGGCTCCAATCCAGAGATTCTCGGCTTGTTCTTCCATATGCGATTGCCCTGCCCGCATAGGGGAGAGATAGTCGCGCGTTTTATCCGCGCCAATCAACTGCTTAACCCATTGAAATTCCTAGACCTAAAATATTTCTACCCAAACCTATCCACCTGCTGAGAACCGCCCGCATAATCCCCGGGCTCTTTGCAAAGGGACACGGTGTCATGATCCGGGTCAACGTGGCAAAGGCCGGTGCTTTGCTGGCGGACTTCGGAAACCCGCCGGGGGTGATGAGCCCACAATCAGAGGCGCCAAATGCTGGAGCGATGCTTGCGACTACGGCGCGCGCAAAGGCATTGTCAGTGCAAGACCACCGGACAGGGTGTGTGGCGCTGCCGCATACTTACCAAAGTCAGAGGCAGGACCACACGCCCTGTTTCCCAGATTCAATGATCGGATGCGATGAGCAGGCGCGATGCGGGAGAAGGCTGGCTGATTGCCAGTGCGTGCTTCGAGGCTCGCTGCGCTCGCACCTCAGCATGAGGGCGGCGGGTTGTTCTGCCCTTGGAAGGGATCGCATCTGTTGCGGCTGGATTGGATTTCCGTCGAGGAGGTCCCTCATGCTGAAATGTCACCAGCTCCCTCATGCTGAGGTGCGAGCGCAGCGAGCCTCGAAGCACGCACGCAATCGCAGCGGCTTTCTTCCCGCAAATGGAGGGGGACATTGACAGCGGGGCAACCCCACCACTCCTTTCCCTTGCCTTCGCAGCTTCTGTCCGTTACCGGAAAACCAAACCCCCACACGGCAGTGAAATCCATGTCCCTTGTTGATACCCGCATCCCTGACCCCAAACGCTTCATCGCTGGCGCGACCGGCGATTTCGAGATTGTCATTGGTCTTGAAGTGCATGCGCAGGTGCTGTCGCATTCCAAGCTCTTTTCCGGCGCTTCGACGGATTTTGGCGGCGCGCCCAATTCCCATGTGTCGCTGGTCGATGCGGCGATGCCGGGCATGTTGCCGGTGATCAATGATGAATGCGTGCGCCAGGCCGTGCGCACCGGGCTTGGGCTGAAAGCGCAAATCAACAACAAGTCGGTGTTTGACCGGAAGAACTACTTCTACCCCGACCTGCCGCAGGGCTACCAGATTTCGCAGTTCAAACAGCCCATCGTTGGCGAGGGCAAGGTGCTGATCGCCGTCGGACCCGACAACAAGGGCCAATATGAGGAAGTCGAGATCGGCATCGAGCGGCTGCATCTGGAGCAGGATGCCGGCAAATCGATGCATGATCAGCATCCGACTATGTCTTATGTCGATCTCAACCGCTCGGGCGTGGCGCTGATGGAAATCGTCTCCAAGCCGGATTTGCGCTCGGCCGACGAGGCGAAGGCGTACCTCACCAAACTGCGCACGATCGTGCGGTATCTGGGCACGTGCGACGGCAACATGGACGAGGGCTCGATGCGCGCCGACGTCAACGTCTCGGTGCGCAAGCCCGGCGGCGCGTTCGGCACGCGCTGTGAAATCAAGAACGTCAACTCGATCCGCTTCGTCGGCCAGGCGATTGAAACCGAAGCGCGCCGCCAGATTGACATCATCGAGGCTGGCGGCACCATCGATCAGGAAACCCGGCTCTATGATCCGGTCAAGGGCGAGACCCGCTCGATGCGCTCCAAGGAAGAGGCGCATGACTACCGCTACTTCCCCGACCCGGACCTGCTGCCGCTCGAATTTGACGATGCGTTCGTTGCCGCGCTCAAGGCCGAATTGCCGGAATTGCCGGACGACAAGCGCCTGCGCCTCATCGCCGAGCAGGGCCTGTCAGCATATGACGCAGCGGTGCTGACCAGCGAAAAGGCGATTGCCGATTATTACGAGGCAGTTGCCAAAGGCCGCGACGGCAAATTGGCTGCCAATTGGGTCATCAATGACTTGCTCGGCGGGTTGAACAAGGCCGGTAAGGGCATCGAAGCTTCGCCGATGTCGCCCGACCAGCTCGGCGGTATCATTGACCTCATCAAAGAGGGCGTCATCTCCGGCAAGATCGCCAAGGACCTGTTCGAAATCGTCTTCACCGAAGGCGGCGATCCGCGCCAGATTGTCGATGCGCGCGGCATGAAGCAGGTCACGGACACCGGCGCCATCGAAAAAGCCGTCGACGACATCATCGCCGCCAATCCCGAGCAGGTCGAAAAGGTCAAAGCCAAACCAAGCATGGCCGCCTGGTTTGTCGGCCAGGTGATGAAATCCACCGGCGGCAAGGCCAACCCGCAGGCGGTCAGCGAAATGGTGAAGGCCAAGCTGGGGATTGAATGATGAACGCCGGTCAAGACAAAGCAGCGGCCGTTCCCGCGCCTGCCGTCCTGCAGGCGCCGTGCGCTGCCAGCCTGGCCTGGTCCCGTCGCGCCTTGCGCCGGTCGGCGATCTTGCCAGCGATGACGATGCTCAGGAGGCCAACAACGAGCCCGCCGAAAATATCCGCCAAATTGTGCGCGCCATGCAACAGGGTCGCCGGAAGCATGAACACATTCCAGATTGCAACCGGTGCGAAACAATATGGAACCGCACTTGCGTATCGCACAGTGATAATCGCCATGATTGTGTGGAACGACGGGAAGCCGACAATCCCGCCAAGCTCCGAAGGGTTCAGTATGGCAAGACCCCTCTGGCCCAACAGAACCAGACCTTGCCCATACTCGGCGTTCAGAAACAGGTTTAGAACACCTGCGGTTTCAGCAGGCAGAGGTTGGAATGCCACGGGAGTTGAAGAGGGAAACAGAAACCAGAGGAGTATCGTGACCAGCCCGCCAACAATGTTTGCCAGCGAGAATTTGACGATCGCATCAGACCGCCCCACCAGTCCAAGCAGGAAGATCAATGCCACAATCTGGATATAGGAACTTCTGTAAACAAGTCGAAGGAAATCGACCAAATCCGGATAATCAGCCATCATTCTTGCATAATTGGCCCAGACGAAGCCAAATAAAGCGTCAAAGTCCGCAAGCGCTGCGTCAATCGCTTCAAATTGGTACGGCAGAAGAACATAGTTGAACGAGCGCATGATCTGGCCGGAAAGGGCAAATATGGCGAGGGCTGTTGTTGCGCATGCAATTGGCTGGTGAACACGAAACGTCCGATAAAACTGGCCGACCAGCAAGAACATCGCAGCCAGTGCGATATTGATCAAAAAGTCTGAGTAACGGATTTGGATCAACTTGACACTTGCAATGGCGTAGCCAAGTACGGCAGTGATCGCTAGAAGAATAAGAAGGAAAACTTCGCCGCGTTCAAATCGCATAGCCCACTCCACATATCGGGCAGGTTGTAATTTGAATTCCCTAAGGTTGTCCTAATCTGGGGTTGTTCAGGCGGATAATTACCCCTTCTCAGGGTGGAGAATCCGAAGAATCACGACTTCTGAAAAAAGAAGAAGAACCGCCGTCCATTGCTTTTGGGCTGACTCCATTTCTTTCGATGGGGCGCGAGCGTAAGACCGGCAGCCATCGATGAGAAAGATCCATGTTAACTCCCCAATTCTATATCCGCACTGCAACAGTTGCCGATCTTCCCGCTGTCGAGCGGCTGCTGCGCGCTGCCTGGCATGCGGCCTATGACGGCATTCATGGCGCGGACAAGATCGAGGCGACGTCGCGCGCCTGGCACAGCCCGGCCAAACTCAAAACCAATCTCGAGCGGCCATGGTCGGAATTCCTCCTGGCGGACACTGGCGCAGCGCTTGCCGGCGTTGCTTATGCGGCGCAGGCGTCGGAGGATTTCATCACGCTGCATCAGCTCTACATTGATCCGGCGCTCACCGGGAGAGGCATCGGCACACAATTGCTTGAAGCCGTGTTCGACTCATTTCCGGAAGCCAGGGCTTTCCGCCTTGAAGTGGATGCAGGCAATCCGCGGGCGGCGGCATTTTACGCGCGTCACGGCTTCCGGGAGACCGGGCGCACGCCCAATTGTGGACAACACGGGTCAGGCATGGCTTCAGCCATCATGGAAAAGCGGCTTTGATTTGTCCACCGGCGCGTAACCCGTGCTAATTTGCGCCGCGAAAGGCGTTGAACCTGCATCGCATGTCTCTGGACTTGGCAACCGGTTCAAGCCATAAGCGGGCAACAGTTTGAGGTGCCTGAAATGAAACAATTTCTCTTGCAGTTTTTCACCTGGTGGAACGGTCAGACGCTTGGCACGCGCCTGCATACCTGGCGCAAGGGCGAGCGCGTCGGCGAGGATGACTTCGGCAACGTCTACTATCAGGGCGGCCGGGATTCGGAAGGGCGCACGCGCCGCTGGGTCATCTACAAGGGGTATTCGGAAGCTTCTGCCATTCCGCCCGGTTGGCACGGCTGGATGCACCACCGCACGGATTTGGCGCCTTCAAAGGAAGACTACCGCCCGCGCGACTGGCAAAAGCCGCATGAGCAGAATCTGACC
>JBAVTG010000159.1:0-2210 GCA_049696015.1 Rhizobiaceae bacterium
TTGGAAGTCCAAAGGCCTCGACTTCACCAGGATTTTCCACAAGCCGGAAGCGCCGCTGGAAGAAACCTATTGGACCAAGCGCCAGGTGCATCCGATTGAGGATATTCTTGACCGCAAGCTGATTGCCCAGGCGCAGCCAGCGCTGACGGCCAAGCTGAAGGTCGAGATCGCCGTTGAAATCAAGAACGTCGACCGGTCCGCAGGCGCGATGCTCTCTGGCGCCGTTGCCAAGCGCTTTGGCCAGAAGGGTCTGCCGGATGATACGATCCATGTGAAATTGACAGGCACTGCTGGCCAGTCATTTGGCGCATTCCTGATGAGGGGTGTCACATTCGAACTCACTGGCGATGGCAATGATTATGTTGGCAAAGGCCTTTCGGGCGGGCGCATCATCATCCGCCCATCGGACAAGTCGAAGATCGTCGCCGAAGAGTCGATCATTGTCGGCAATACTGTGCTTTACGGCGCAACCGAGGGCGAAGTCTATTTCCGCGGCGTCGCAGGCGAGCGCTTTGCCGTGCGCAACTCGGGCGCCATCGCAGTTGTCGAGGGCGTTGGCGATCATGGCTGCGAGTATATGACCGGCGGTGTGGTCGTGGTACTCGGCCAGACGGGCCGCAACTTTGCCGCCGGAATGTCTGGCGGCGTCGCCTATGTGCTGGATGAAGCAGGCGATTTTGCCCAGCGCTGCAACATGGCGATGGTCGAACTCGAACCGGTTCCGGAAGAGGATGATCTCCTGGAAAAGCTGCATCATCATGGCGGCGACATTGCGCATATGGGACGCGTGGATGTTTCCGGCGACATGACACGGCACGACGAAGAGCGGCTTTACCAGCTGATTTCCAACCACATGCATTTCACCGGCTCGACCCGCGCCAAAACCATACTCGACAATTGGGCGAACTACCGTGCCAAATTCCGCAAAGTCATGCCGGTGGAGTATCGCCGCGCACTGATCGAGATGGAGCAGGCGCGCATGGCAGTTGCAGCGGAGTAAATGGTTCTTGTCGGGCGGATAATCTGACCCAAACAGTAGAAAGAAGGAGTAAGTGTCCCATGGAAAGCTGTCAGTCGTAAGGGAAAGGTGCTGCGCCGAAAAGGCAAGCGCTGGGTAGCCATTCCCGATGACTTCGTTCTCGAAGGAATGAAGATCATGATTCTTCAAGAACGCGGCGGTGAAATCACAATTCACCCGATTTCACGCAAAGGAAGAAAGGCACTTGAGCAGTTTAATCCTTTCCATCCGTGGAAGGATGAGGATGACTAGGTGAAGCAGACGTTTTGGGTTCATCCATGCATGAGATCTCTGCGCTGCCCCTCATCCGCCTGTCGGCACCTTCTCCCCGCAAACGACGGGGAGAAGGAGGATAGTCACAAACCTCGGAATTCCCTTCTCCCCGCCGTTGCGGGGAGAAGGTGGCCCGATAGGGTCGGATGAGGGGCAGCGCCGCGGGTCGGGGTAGCCTCAAGAAGATTGAATAGGGTAGCGCGACTATGGGCAAGGTAACAGGTTTTCTCGAGATCGACCGGCAGGTGGCGAAGTATCAGCCGGCTTCCGACCGCTTTGTCGCAATTTTTGGAACTTATTGTTTTTGTTTTAATGCGATTACATTGGCGATTTTATCTGTGGCAACAGATGCAAAGAGCAAAGAAATAACGCAAGTCGAGAAAAATTGTGTTGCAAGCCCTAGATGTGTCGAATTGCTCAATCAAAAGCCGGATTTCAACTATGTTGAGGCTAAGGTCGTGGAAATTATAGATGCGGACACGATGAAACTCGAGATATTTTTATGGCCGCAACAAACGGTTACAACAAGCGTGCGATTGAAAGGTATCGATACACCCGAACTCAATGACGCCAAGTGCCTTAAGGAAAAGCTCCTTTCAGAAGAAGCCAAGACATCCATTGAACAGAAATTTCCTGTCGGATCTTGGGTTCTTGTTTCCGATGTCGTTTTTGACAAATACGGCGGACGCTATGTTGCAGATGTCAAGCGATGGCTGTCGGATCGTCTTAAATCCGCGAGCGATGAACTTCTAGAAAATGAGCGTTGGGCGGTGCCATACGACGGCGGCGCAAAAATCCACAATTGGTGTTCCTGAGACAATAGTGAGACAAAATGGGCAAGGTAACAGGTTTTCTCGAGATAGACCGGCAGGTGGCGAAGTATCAGCCGGCTTCTGATCGCATCCGGCACTTCCGCGAG
>JBAVTG010000160.1:0-12480 GCA_049696015.1 Rhizobiaceae bacterium
GCGCCGTTCCCGAATGCCTTCGATGAGGCAGGCTTCACCCTTGGGTGCCAACGTTGAACAAATGCATAGCTTTCGCAAATTCATAATTCAGAATTTAACTATCGGATTTTCCGATATATCATCCAGCACGCCCGCCACGATGCAATTGTGCGACCTTGATGAAATCACGGGCAGTTTCAGGCAGGCCGGACCCTTTGCGCCAGACAATGCCGACCTGCACGGCCGGCAACTGGCCGGAGACATCGCGGCTTTCGATGCGGTCGCCTTCCAGCGACCAAGGCCGGTAAACTAGATCCGGCAACAGCGCGATGCCTGCACCGGTAGCGACCAGCGAACGCACCGCTTCCACGGAGCGGGTGCGGAATGCAACATTGGGCCGCGCGCCGAAAGCCGCCATCAGTTTGCCCGTATTCTCCTCGATTTCATCCACGGTGAGCATGATCAGCGGCTCTTGCGAAATATCGCTCATCGAAATTGAATCGGCCGAAGAAAGCCTGTGCGACAGCGGCAGCCACAATCTGTAAGGCGATACTTCCAGAATTTCGGCTTGCAGGGCCATTCGGTCGCGTAAATTGGATGTTACCATGACAGCAACATCCAATTCGCCGCCAATCAACAAATGTTCGAGATAGTCGCCATTATCTTCGATGGCTGTGACTTGCGTTTCCGGATAGGCCCGGCGATAGCGCGACAACACATCAGACAAAACATAGCCCGCGACCAGAGAAGTGACGCCGAGCTGCAATCGGCCGGCTTTCACGCCAGGATCGTCAGCCAATGTGCGCTTGGCATCCGAAACGTCGGTGAGTATCCGGGTCGCATGGCGCAGGAATTGCTGGCCCTTGTGGGTTATGGCCAATCCCCGCGCATGGCGGTCAAACAGAAGGACGCCAAGATCGCCCTCCAATTCCTTGATCGCTTCGGTGACCGATGATTGCGAAATCGACAGGTTTTGCGCGGCGCCTGACACTGTCCCCGCCTCGGCGACGGCAACAAAATACTGAAGCTGGCGAAACGTGAAAGCCATGAGAGCATTGTGCGGCATGAAAGGCGGAACGCAAGCCCCTTGCTGAAGACTCACATCGGCCTGCATCAAAACAACGAACCACTTGGAAGTCTATTCAACAAAAAAGCGGCCCAAAGGCCGCTTTTGCAATTTTTGCGGCAGGTGTTTCGCCTATTCTGCCACTTGGACTGCGCGAAGCTTCGGCTTCGATTTTGGCGCCTTGTGGTCGCCATCGCCATCTTCGTCCTCGAGTCTGCGGTGTGCCATTGCCTCGAGCAGCTGGCGGTTGGAAACTTCCATCATGTTGCTGTGGTCGATGTGTCCACGCAAATCTTCGCGCAGGCGCTGATTGAGCTGTGTCAGGAATTCCACTTTCGATGTGATCGCGGAATTTTTGATGTCGGATTCGTACAGCTGCTTGTCGCGCAGCGCCAGTTTCTGGATCAGCTCCTGCTGCTGCTCCTCCAATTCGGCAAGCCGCATTTTGAGGTCTTTCTCCATCCGCGCTTCGCGCATCTGGATGACCGACATGTTGGCGACAGCTTGGCTTGCGGTCTCTTTTTCAATCGCCAGCTTTTCGGTCAACGCGGCAATCTCTTGCTCCTGCCGGTCAATATCGCTGGAAGTCAACGCAATTGCAGACTTGAGGTTGGCTACTTCGCGCAGCATGCTCTGAATGGTCGTGTTGTGCTCGAGCGCCTTCTGCTTGATCGCGATATTTTCTTCGGTCAAACGCAACGCTTTGGATTCCGCGCTGGTCAACTTGTGCATCAGCTCGTTGCTGTAGCCCTGCGCTTGGCTGAATTGCGATTCAAGCGAAGACAACAGATGCTGTGACTGCGCCTGTTTCTCCCGGGCGAGCCGCAATTCGTCTTCGAACCGCGCCGCGAGTGGCCGGTAATGATCGATCTCGGATTTGAGTTCGGCAATACGCCGTTCGGCACCATCTTTTTGCCGGAAAATTTCCGCCAATTCGGAAGATTGGGTTGAGCTCTTCTCAACAAGGTTTTTCAGCAGCGGCTGCAAAGTCGCAGCCCGGGCGCTAAGCGTTTCGATTTGCGAAGACCAGTTGGCGAAAGCGGCGAATTCACAGCTGATATCAATGGATTGCTGCTTGATGGAGTTCATCAAATCTTCAAGCTCGCTGTCCGGATGATCGTCAGAATCGCTATCGACGAGTGATAGTGATTCTGTGTCGAGTTCCCCCAGTTCCGCCTCGTCGATGACAATCTCGGTGTCTTCCGGAGAAAGATCCTGCGCTGCTAACTCTTTGTTGCGGCGCGATAAAAACTCAAGCATTCGAATGCTCCCTGCCCGGTTCACTATTTAACCATACGTTAACTTTTCACAGAGCGTCGACTCTGTCCAGACCGGAGTTCGTCATTTAGTATTAGTTATCAATGAAAAAGCCGGGAATTCTGAAACTCTTGATGGATTTTTACAACCCTGGATAACCGCATTCCCGGGCAAATTACAGTCAGATATTTTTTTTGCGCAGATGAAAAAATGCAACGAATTGCCCCAGTCAATCGATTTGATGGATAGCCCCTATTGCCCCGAAATGGAGCAAGATTTCGGGAATCACCGTCACTCCGCCCCAGCGCGTCGCCACAGTCCTCTGATTCACGTGGTCTTGGTGCTTGCGGGCGCGGACCAAGCCGGCAATGAGAATGCATTCTTGCGAACCCGAACTGGCTCACGGGTCATGCCGAGCGCCGGATTCGACTGCGTTTGCAATGGAGAGGCGCGTGCCGCAACTGCGTATCAATTCCGAGTTTTTGGAATTTTGTTGCCATTTCTGGAATTCTCCTTCCAAAATGCACCGATTAAAGTTTGCACAAGAGGCATCATGAAACCACCGAGAGACTTTCAGACCCTCAAAACACTGATCATCGAGCGCAAACCTGAACTTCCCAAGCGATTGGCGCAGGTGGCCGTGTTCGCCCTTGACAATCCAGATGAGATTGCCTTCGGAACCGCTGCCTCCATTGCCGAACGCTCTGGTGTTCAGCCTTCAACGCTAGTGCGCTTTTCGCAGGCGATCGGCTATGAAGGGTTCACCGATCTTCAGGCCGTGTTTCGTGAGCGCTTGCGAGAGCGGGGTTCAAGCTATGAAGATCGCCTTGAAACGATCATCGACACGATGGGCGAAAATGGCGTCAACAAGATTTTCTCCGGTGTCATAGCCGCTGCGAGCGCCTCGATAGATGGAATGATATCGCGTGTCCCAGCCACAATTTTCGAGGAATCGGTAAAGCTGTTGGCTGGAGCGCAGACGATCTATCTCCTCGCGCAGCGCCGTTCATTTCCAGTGACAACCTACATGTCCTACATGCTGGGCAAAATGAAAGTGCGCTCCGTGCTCGTGTCGTCACCATTCGGGGTCGAACCGGAACTGATGGAATTTGCGACAAAAAACGACGCGGCGCTGGCGATTTCCTTTGCCCCCTATTCGTCAGGCACTGTGGATCATGCCCGCATTCTGGAACGCGCCGGGGTGCCGATCATCTCGATCACAGACAGCGCATTCTCGCCGCTGACTCCGATGTCGAAATTGTGGTTTGAAATCGTCGAAAGCGACTTTGCCGGTTTCCGTTCCATTACTGCGACAATGACGCTTGCCAACGCCATTGCCATCGGCATCGGCGAGGAACGGCGGCGGCTGCGTCTGGGATAAGAAAGAGGCCCGCGCCGGGTAGCAGCGCGGGCCTTTTGTCACCGGTTGTCCGGGAGTTCAACCGAGTTTGACAGGTTTTCCGGTTTGGTGCGACTTGGTTGCCGCATCTGCCAGCAAAAGCGCCATCAAGCCGTCATGGCCAGACGGGCTGGGCTGCTTCTTTTGTTCAATCGCGTCGATGAACGCATTGATCTCGTTCTGGTAGGCTGGATTGTAGCGCTCAAGAAAGAAGTTCTGCACCGGATCGGCATTGACGCCGGCAGCCGACGCGAACTGCACCGTGGTTTCATGCACATTGCCGGCAGTCAGCAGACCCTTGGAGCCATGAACTTCGATGCGCTGGTCGTAGCCATAGGTGGCGCGGCGCGAATTCGAAATCTGGCAGATCTTGCCCGACGCCGTCTTCAAAAGCACGGCAGCGGTGTCAACGTCGCCAGCCTTGCCGATCGCCGGGTCGACAATTGACGAAGCGACCGCATGGACTTCCACCGGCTCTTCGCCGAGCAGGAAGCGGGCCATGTCGAGATCGTGGATCATCATGTCACGGAACAGGCCGCCCGAACGCTCGATGTAGGAGACCGGAGGTGCGCCCGGATCGCGCGACAGGATGGTGACCAGTTCAACATTGCCAACCACGCCAGCATCGATGCGCTTCTTCAGATTGCCGAAATGATGGTCAAACCGGCGGTTGAAACCAACCATAAGCGGCGTACCGAGCTTTTCCACCAGTTTCAGCGTTCTTTCGACACGCTTGACGTCAAGATCGACCGGCTTTTCGCAAAACACGGCCTTGCCCGCCTTTGCAGCGCGGTCAATGAGATCGGCATGGGTATCAGTCGGGGTGCAGATGACAACAACATCAATGTCCTTGCCCTTGATGATCTCGTCCATGTCGCGCACCTGAGCGCCCGTGTGCGCAGCAAGCGCATTGGCGGCATCGGCAAACGGATCATAGATTGCGACAAGCTTGGCGCGGGGATTGGCGGCGATGTTCCTGCCGTGGACCTGGCCGATACGGCCGGCACCCAGAAGGCCAAAACGAAGCATGGAAGTTCTCCTGAAAAATGGATTTCACAAATGGAACAAAAATTCCGAATTGACAATCAAACAGAACTTATGTTTCATTTCGGGCACTCATAATCACTAATGACACAAACGTCCATAGGCTTTATTGCCGCCGGGCAACGAAGACGAAGGAAATCCCTCATGCCTGCTAGCCAGAGCCCCACGCTGGACGTCATCGCCATCGGGCGCTCGTCAGTTGACCTGTATGGCCAGCAGATCGGATCGCGGCTCGAGGATATCGCCACATTCTCAAAATCGGTCGGCGGCTGCCCCGCCAATATTGCCATTGGCACAGCCCGCCTTGGGCTGAAGTCCGGACTGATTACCGGCGTCGGCTCCGAGCAAATGGGCCGTTTCATCATCGAGCAATGCGCCCGCGAAGGCGTTGCAACAAAAGGCATCAAGGTGGACAAGGACCGGCTGACCGCGCTGGTTCTTTTGGCAGTCGAAGACGAAGGCATTTCGCCGATGATTTTCTACCGCCCCGACTGCGCCGACATGGCCATCGATGAAAACGATGTGGATGAGGCTTTCGTCAAATCCTCCAAATCCGTTCTGGTTTCCGGCACCCACTTTTCGCGCCCGAACACGGAAGCCGCCCAGCGCAAGGCAATGAAGATTACCAAGGCAAATGGCGGCAAGGTGGTGTTTGACATTGACTACCGCCCCAACCTGTGGGGCTTGGCCGGCCATGACGCAGGGTTTGAACGCTACGTGAAATCCGACGCCGTTTCAGCCCGCCTCAAGACCGTGCTTCCCGATTGCGATTTGATCGTGGGAACGGAAGAAGAAGTGCTGATTGCGTCCGGCGAAGACAATCTGCTTGCAGCGCTCAAGACCATTCGCTCGCTTTCAAAAGGAACCATTGTCCTCAAGCGCGGCGCCAAGGGCTGTATCGTCTATGACGGTCCAATCTCGGACAACTTGGATGATGGCATCGTCGGCGATGGTTTTCCGATTGAAATCTACAATGTGCTCGGCGCGGGCGATGCCTTCATGTCCGGCTTCTTGCGCGGCTGGCTGCGCGGCGAAGACCACAAGACGTCAGCGACCTGGGCCAACGCCTGCGGCGCTTTCGCCGTCTCGCGCCTGCTCTGCTCGCCGGAATATGCGACATGGCAAGAGCTGACTTACTTCCTCAAGCACGGTTCCAAACATCTGGCCGTGCGCAAAGACGAAGATCTGAACCATATTCATTGGTCGACGACGCGACGCGGCGACATTCCCTCGATGATGGCGTTGGCGATTGACCATCGCATGCAGCTGGAAGACGCAGCAAAACGCACCGGCGCTGACCCGAGCCGCATTGCAGCTTTCAAAGTGCTTGCCGTCAAAGCTGCATCCAAAGTGTCGCAAGGCCGGCCCGGCTATGGCATGCTGCTCGATGAAAAGCATGGCCGCCTTGCCATGTTTGAAGCGGCCAAACACAAGTTTGACTGGATCGGCCGCCCGGTTGAACGACCGGGAACGCGGCCGCTGAAATTCGAGTTTACGCAGGACATCGGCTCTGAATTGATCGACTGGCCGGTGAGCCATACGATCAAGTGCCTGTGCTTTTACCACCCCGATGACACCGCAGAACTCAAGGCGGAGCAGCAGGAAAAGCTGCGCGCCTTGTTTGATGCCGCACGCAAGGTCGGACGTGAACTGTTGATTGAAATCATTGCCGGCAAACACGGCAAACTCGACGAACATACAATTGAGCGGACGCTGAGCGAGTTCTATGATCTGGGCATCCGACCTGACTGGTGGAAACTGGAACCGCAGGCAGATATTGCAGCTTGGCATAATATCGAGAAAGTCATCACCACCCGCGATCCCTATTGCCGCGGTGTGGTGCTGCTCGGCCTTGAGGCCCCCCACGATGAATTGGAAGCCGCGTTCAGCGCCGTGGCTGATATTGGCGTGGTCAAAGGCTTTGCCATTGGCCGCACCATATTTGCTGAAGCTGCCGAAAAGTGGCTGGCAGGAAAGATGACAGATCAGGAAGCCATTGATGATATGGCGGGGCGCTTTGAGCGCTTGACCAAAGCCTGGCTGAAAGCGCGCGCGGCGAAAGCCGCCTGAAACGATAGTTGCGAAGAGGAACAGACCAATGAAAACCATACGCCTGACCATGGCCCAATCACTGGTTCGCTTCCTTTCGCGTCAGATGACAATCGTGGACGGCAAGAAGGTGCCCTATTTCGCCGGAGTCTGGGGCATTTTCGGCCACGGCAATGTCGCAGGTCTTGGTGAGGCGCTCTATCAGGTGCGCGAGGAACTGCCGACCTTCCGTGGCCAGAATGAACAGGGCATGGCACTCGCCGCAACAGCGTTCGGCAAGGCAATGTTCCGCCGCCGCGCCATGGCCTGCACCACTTCCATCGGACCCGGCGCGCTCAACATGGTGACGGCAGCGGCCGTGGCACATGTCGATCGCATCCCGCTTTTACTGCTGCCGGGCGACGTGTTTGCCAACCGCATCCCTGACCCTGTGTTGCAGCAGATCGAAAATTTCGGCGACGGCACCGCATCTGCCAATGATTGCTTCAAGCCGGTCTCGCGCTATTTCGACCGCATCACCCGGCCCGAACAGCTGATCCCGGCATTGGAGCGCGCCATGCAGGTGTTCTTTGACCCGGCCGAATGCGGACCGGTGACGCTTGGCCTGTGTCAAGATGTGCAAGCGGAAGCCTACGACTATCCGGAAGCGTTTTTCGATGAGCGCGTCTGGACCACGCGCCGTATCCGCCCCTCCTTGGACGAACTCGACGCTGCCGCTGATATCCTTGCCAAAGCCGGAAAGCCCCTGATCATCGCAGGCGGCGGCGTGCTTTTCTCGCAAGCAACCAGTGCGCTGAAAGACTTTGCCGAAAAGCACGGCATTCCGGTTTGCGAAACGCAAGCCGGCAAATCCTCCCTGCCCCATGACCACCCGCTTAACATGGGTTCGCTCGGTGTTACCGGCACATCTGCCGCCAATGATCTGGCGCGCGAGGCTGATGTGGTCCTTGCCGTCGGCACCCGCCTGCAGGATTTCACCACTGGCTCATGGTCGCTGTTTGAAAATGCCGACAAGGCAATCATTGGCCTGAATACGCAGGTCTTTGACGCCGCCAAACATCGTGCTCTGCCGCTGGTCTGCGATGCACTCGTCGGCCTTGCTGAACTGTCGTCGGTGATCGGCGCCTACAAGACCTCGTCGACCTGGGCCGGGAAGGCCGCGACGGGAAAGGATGCATGGCTGAAAGCAGCTATGGCCGCCACCGCGCCGACCAACGTGCAGCTACCATCCGATGCGCACGTGATTGGCGCGGTGCAGCGCCATTTCGGCTCCAGCGCGACAATGGTGTGCGCAGCTGGCGGTCTGCCAGGCGAATTGCACAAGCTTTGGCAACAGGGCGCGCCGGGCTCCTACCACATGGAATATGGCTTCTCCTGCATGGGCTATGAAATTGCCGGCGGCCTGGGGGTCAAGCTCGCCAAGCCCGATGAAGAGGTCATCGTCATGGTTGGCGATGGCTCTTACATGATGATGAATTCAGACATTGCCACTTCAATCATGATGGGCGCCAAGCTTAACATCATCGTGCTCGACAATCGCGGGTACGGCTGCATAAACCGGCTGCAAATGGCGACCGGCAGTGCAAACTTCAACAATCTGCTGAAAGATACGTGGCATAAGGAATTGCCCGATATCGACTTTGCCGCCCACGCCCGATCCATGGGCGCTGCGGCAGTAAAGGTGAAATCCATCGCAGAACTGGAATCGGCCCTGGCCAAACTGAAATCCGAAACGCGCACCTGCGTCGTGGTCATCGATACTGACCCGCTGATCACGACCCAAGAAGGCGGCAATTGGTGGGACGTGGCTGTGCCGGAAGTGTCAGTCCGCAAATCCGTCAACGAAGCCCGCTCAAAATATGAACAGGCGCTGAAAGCCCAGCGCATCGGCAACTGACTGGCCAAACAGCCGCAACTGACAACTGGAGTAAGACACTTGAAAGCCAAACTCGGCATGTCGCCAATCGCCTGGTGGAATGATGATCTTGCAGAACTGAGCGATGATGTCTCGCTGGAAGAATGTCTGCGCCAATCTCGCTCGGCCGGCTTCACCGGCATGGAACAGGGGCGCCGATTTCCCAACAATCCGCAGGAAATGCTGCCAATCCTGAAAGCTGCGGACGTCACGCTGTGCGGCGGCTGGTTTTCCGGCACGTTGACTGTCGAGGACCTCGCGTCAAACAAGGCCCGCATCCAGCCAATGATCGATCTGTTCAAAGCTGTCAGCGCTCCCTGCATCGTCTATGGCGAAGTCGGCCGCTCGATTCAGGGTGACCGCTCCAAACCGCTGGCAACCAAGGCCGTTCTCGCCGATGACGAAATGAAGGCCTATGCCCGCAAAGTGACCGAATTCGGCGAATGGTGCGCCGATCAGGGCATGCCGTTGTCCTACCATCACCATATGGCGGCGGTTGTTCAATTCGAGGATGAGCTCGACGCATTCATGAGGCACTCGGGCGAAGGCATTCCGCTGCTGCTGGACGCCGGTCATCTTGCCTTTGCCGGCGGCGACGTGCTGCGCGCCATCGACAACCACCACAAGCGCATCAGCCATGTGCATGTCAAAGATGTGCGGATGGATGTGATCAAGGGCCTTGACTGGAACACGCAATCATTCCTGGATGCCGTGGCGCTTGGTGCGTTCACAGTGCCGGGAGACGGTTCGCTCGATTTTGGAGCAATTGTGCAGAAATTCGCCGACTATGGCTATGAAGGCTGGTTCGTTGTCGAGGCCGAGCAAGATCCCAAAAGGAACCCGCCGCTCAAAATGGCCCAGGTTGGCTACAAGGAACTGATGCGCGTCATGACGGCTTCAGGCTATACTGTCGAAACGCAGGGCTTTCCGAACGGTTGATCCCGCATTGGTGAAACACATTACAAACAGGCGGTGAGACTTTGGACATCATTGGCGCAAAGCACCCATTCTTTCGCATACCTTGGCGGCGCTATGCGACAGTTGGCGCTTCTGCCGCGCTGACGGTGATGGAATGGGCAATCGGCAACAGCCCCTTCTGGGCCATTTTGTTCACGGGCGTGACCTGCCTTGCAGCCTGGGAATTGATCCTCAATTACAAGCAGCCGATCGACAAGGGTGAAACCGATGCCAAACCTTAAAGTTACCCCGAAGTCTGGAAACGGCAAGATCATCAGCATCACGCCAGAAAGCGCCGGCTGGAAATACGTCGGGTTTGATCTGCACCGATTGGCCTTGGGGCAAACTGCTGCGGAAAAGTCTGAAAAGGACGAGACCTGCCTGGTATTCATCACGGGTAAAGGCAAGGTCAGGGTCGACGGCAAGGATCTCGGCGAACTGGGCGAGCGCATGTCCGTGTTCGAAGGCAAGCCATGGTCGGTATATCTGCCCGCCGGCATTGAATGGTCTGTGACTGCGACGACGACTCTGGAGCTAGCTGTTTGCCGCGGGCCTTCAATCAACAATGACCTGCCGGTGCGGGTGATCGGGCCGGAGGACCTCGGTCTTGAAACCCGCGGCAAGGGCTCCAACGTCCGGCATGTCACAAACATTCTGCCCGAGGGCAAGCCTGCTGATTCGCTGCTGGTTGTGGAAGTCATCACGCCGGGCGGCAACACATCCAGCTACCCTCCGCACAAGCACGACCAGAACAATCCGCCGCATGAATCGTTTCTGGAAGAAACCTACTACCACCGCATCAACCCGCCGCAGGGCTTTGCATTCCAGCGCGTCTATACTGACAAAAGAGAAGACGGCAGCCGCGAGCTGGATGTGGCCATGGCGCTTGAAGATGGCGACGTGACGTTAGTGCCGAAAGGTTATCACCCTTGCGCCACCACCCACGGCTATGACCTTTATTATCTAAATGTCATGGCAGGCCCGGTGCGGACCTGGAAGTTTCACAATGCACCGGAGCATGAGTGGCTGCTGAAGGCCTGAGCGATCAGCGCGCCAGCGCGCGGTATTGCCGGAACGAAATCATCCGCCGCCCCGCTTCGTCCCACAATGCCAGCGGAATGCTCTTGAAGCTTTCCACAAGCGTCAGCTTGTTCTCGACCTGACGCAGCTCTTCGCTTGCGTTGAGGCATTCTTCAAGCCGGTAGTTTGGAACGCCCGAACACAGATGATGGATGTGGTGCAGGCCGATATTGCCCGTCAGCCATTGCAGCCATTTTGGCAGCACATAATGCGACGAGCCAAACAAGGCAGCCACATGGAAATCCCACCTGTCTTCATGGTCCCAAAGCGACATCTCATACTGATGCTGCACGTAAAACAGCCAGCCACCGGACCAAGCGGCAACACAGACGACAGGAACAAATGTCTTGATGATGAGCATCGGGCCGAAAAGCCACATCAACGCTCCGTAAAAAAGGACAATCCCGGCATTCAGCGCCAAAACGCTGATCCAGGCCGATTTTTCAGTCATCGCATAAGAGCTGGGGGTGCGTTGCAGCACCAGGAAATTCAGCGGCGCGCCAATGACAAGTTGGACAATCAGGTTGCGATAAACCCGGTATTTCATCTTCTGGAACACAGACAATGCCCGGTATTCACCGACAGTCAGCGTGTCGATATCGCCGACGCCACGCCGTTCCAGATTGCCCGAAGAGGCATGATGCGTCGCATGGCTGCGCTTCCAATGATCGTAGGGCGTCAAAGTCAGGAGCGACAGCACCATTCCAAGCCGGTCATTGCCTTGGCGTGTTGGCAGGAACGAACCGTGGCCACAATCGTGCTGGAAAATGAAAATCCGCACCAAAAGTCCGCCAGCCGGGATGGCAAGCAGCAGACTCGCCCAAAAGTAATTCGTTGCCAGCAGGCCAATGACCAGCATCAGCGCCAGAAAAGCCGGGATTGTGTTCAGCATCTGAGCCGTGGAACGGCGCACATCTGCGCCGCGAAACGTCATGCAATGACGATGGATGCGCCGCGAAATGGCTTTTAAATCGATGTCCGGGTCGCTGAGATCTCGAAAATGCTGGTTCATCTATATCCGCGCGTGCTCCCCACCTTGGATACAGGACCGGCGTTTCCCCCGAAACGCGCCTGCCCGGAGCACGTGTCCGGATGACGAGGGTTGCCTGAGAGCAACGATCCACCGGTAAAGACAAGATGCCTCAAGTCAAGCCGCCAAGTCGCCGCACAGGCCATTATGGGTGATATTCACAACAAGGTGTTGCAAGTTTTCCGCTGATTGGTACGCCCAAGGGGAATCGAACCCCTGTTCCCGCCGTGAGAGGGCGGTGTCCTGACCGCTAGACGATGGGCGCAAGCGATGCGGGCGGATATAGGACGCGATCGTATGAAAGGCAAGCACGCGTCAAGGACGCCGACGCTCAATAAGGTCAAACAGGTTTCCATAAAGGTCCTCGAACACGGCAACAGTGCCATATGCTTCATGACGTGGCTCTTCGTTAAAACGGACCCCGAGGCTAAGCATGCGCGCATAGTCCCGGGCAAAATCATCGGTTTCGAAAAACAGGAAAACCCGCCCGCCGCTCTGGTTGCCAACTGCGGCAAGCTCGGCCTCATTCTTGGCCTGCGCCAAGAGGATGCCAACCCCGCCTGACGCCGGGCGGACAACGACCCAACGCTTGTTCGGCTCTAATTGCGTATCTTCGGCCAACGCAAATCCAAGCTTGCCGGTGTAAAACGCGATGGCTTCGTCATAATCGCGCACAACCAACGAAACGAGGGCGAGCGCGCTCA
>JBAVTG010000161.1:0-2286 GCA_049696015.1 Rhizobiaceae bacterium
GTTGAGCGCCGCGATAGCGGCAAAACTCGTGATGCCTCTGCCCAGAAGCATCTGTTCCAGTTTGGGGCCGATGCCGGAGATCAGCTTCAGATCGTCAACTTTTGCATTTGCCTGAGGCTTTGGCGCGGCAGCTGGTTCAACCAGCTTCGGCTTCATCGCAACGACTGTCTCCGCCTCTGCCGCTGGCTTGGACGCAACGACCGGCTTTGCCGCTTGCGCAGGCTGGGTTGGCTGCGCAGCGCTTGCCGGTTTCGCTTCAGACTGTGCTTCGCGCGCTTCGATGGCTTCGTTGGCCTTGGCGCGGGCCGAAGTGACCGACTGGCCGGTCGCTTCAAGTATTTTCAGCGAGGCGGTAAAGCCGGCAAGAGACATCTTCATGCCTGCCGAAATCCATTCGGCATAGAGCTTGGCAAGTGCGTCCTGGCTGTGCTTGTCGATGGCCATTATGATGTCTGTTCCTGTAGACGAACTTCGCCACTTTCAAAGGTGTTTGCGACACGCTTCGACACTATAAAGTAAGGAATCCAGACAAGCGCAGCAATCAATCCTCTGCCCGCCTGTTTGGCGATTTCTGGATCTTTCGGTATGTCCGTAAGAATGCCAAGCATGTAACTCTCGCACCATAAATCTACAAAACCTGCTGTCGCTAAAAGTAAATAATGAATAACCGCAATATTGCGAATTGATACCCGCGAAACAGTTACCTTGTAGATACAAATGGATGCGCTAATCACGACGAAGGTTCCAAAGCTCAACGAAAGAAAAACAGGGAGACGGAGCAACTTCGCCTCTTCGGACGCGCCCAAAAATATTGCCTTCATACCGTCGACTTCGGTCAACGCCGTGCCAATACTAAAAAGAGTTAGGGCAGCTGTCCCGATAAACCCAATAATTGGAATGACCAACCACCCGCCGACCCCGATGGGACCAGTTGGACCGGCGGCAGAAGCTTGGCGTTTAGCGTGGCGCACTACGACGGCAAATACCGCAATAATCGCCAGTACTATTAGCCAGTGCCAAAATGAAAATCCGGTCACCTGAATTACTCCGCCGCCACACGCATCGGCTCCGCCCGATGGGCGTTGCGCGAGAACTCGTCGATGCGGCGTTCGATTTCCGGGCGGAAATGGCGGATGAGGCCCTGGATCGGCCAGGCGGCGGCGTCGCCCAGCGCACAGATCGTGTGGCCTTCGACCTGTTTGGTCACATCCAGCAGCATGTCGATTTCGCGCTTCTGCGCTTCGCCCTTCACCAGACGTTCCATCACCCGCCACATCCAGCCCGTGCCTTCGCGGCACGGCGTGCACTGGCCGCAGCTCTCGTGCTTGTAGAAGTAGGCCAGCCGGGCAATCGCCTTCACGATGTCGGTCGATTTGTCCATGACGATGACAGCAGCAGTGCCAAGGCCCGAGCCGAGCGCTTTCAGCCCGTCAAAATCCATCGGCGCGTCGATGATCTGGTCGGCCGGAACCATCGGCACGGACGCGCCGCCCGGGATGACTGCGAGAAGATTATCCCAGCCGCCGCGAATGCCGCCGCAATGGGTTTCGATCAATTCGCGGAACGATATCGACATCGCCTCTTCAAAGGTCGCGGGCGTGTTCACGTGGCCGGAGACGCAGAACAGCTTGGTGCCGACATTATTCGGGCGGCCAAACGACGAGAACCATCCCGCGCCACGGCGCAGGATTGTCGGCGCAACTGCGATGGATTCAACATTGTTGACCGTGGTCGGGCAGCCATAGAGGCCCATGTTGGCCGGGAAAGGCGGCTTCAGGCGCGGCTGGCCCTTTTTGCCTTCGAGGCTTTCAAGCAGAGCGGTTTCCTCGCCGCAGATGTAAGCGCCGGCGCCATGATGAACGTATACTTCAAAATCCCAGCCGTTGATGTTGTTTTTGCCAATCAATTTGGCATCGTATGCTTCATCGATGGCGCGCTGCAGCGCTTCGCGTTCGCGGATGTATTCGCCGCGCACATAGATGTAGGCCGCGTTCGCGCCCATCGCAAAACCGGCAATCAGGCAGCCTTCGACCAGCGTGTGCGGGTCATGGCGCATGATGTCGCGGTCTTTGCAGGTGCCTGGCTCGGATTCGTCGGCGTTGACCACCAGATAGTGCGGGCGGCCATCTGAGACTTTGGGCATGAATGACCATTTGAGACCGGTCGGGAACCCTGCCCCGCCGCGGCCGCGCAGGCCGGACGCCTTCATCTCGTTGATGATCCAGTCGCGGCCATTGGCAATCAAGCCCTTGGTCCCGTCCCAATGCCCGCGCGACATCGCGCCCG
>JBAVTG010000162.1:0-26147 GCA_049696015.1 Rhizobiaceae bacterium
TGCTGGACCTGTGCGCCGCGCCCGGCGGCAAAACGGCCCAAATCGCCCATGCGGGCGCTGATGTTGTTGCGCTCGATGTGTCGGCCTCGCGTTTGCGCCGCCTGACAGGAAATCTGGACCGGTTGGGATTGAAAGCGCAAACCCATGTCGGAAGTGCGTGCGATTTTGATCCGGAACAGCTTTTCGATGCCGTGCTGGTGGACGCCCCTTGCTCGTCGACCGGCACGATCCGCCGCCATCCGGACGTGGCCTGGACCAAAACGCCAGCCGATGTCACCAAGCTTGCCAAGCTCCAGTTCGACCTGCTGTCGAAGGCTGCATCCTTCGTCAAGGCAGGAGGAACGCTGGTTTTCTCCAACTGCTCGCTGCTCGAGGAGGAGGGCGAAGCGCTTGCAGGGCGGGCGCTGGACGAAATTCCAAGCCTCAAACTATCGCCCGTTAACCCAAACGAATTGCCGCAAATGGCCGGGCTGATCGCGCCGGAAGGCTGGATACGCACGACACCTGCCGACTTTTCTACAGACCGGCCGCAAACTTCGGGCATGGACGGCTTCTTTGCCGTTCGCTTTTCTGTGGTTTAATCAACGGTTTGCACCGGTTTGGCGCTTGCGCTGAAACCGCACCCATCTATCATGGCGCAAGGGGAACAAGGAGGGATCGCGCTTGGCGGGAACGCTGGCCGAAAAGCCGCGCATCATCGGATTGGCTGCTGCCGGTCTGTGGCGCCGCCTGTCACGCCGCTTGCGCACCGGACCGATAGCCCGCTGGCGCTTCGCAGGATTGTCGCCAGACCGCGTGCTGATCGCACCGCCGGATTTGCGCATGGCGGACGCACATGTCGCGCAGGAGTTTTACTCGGGGCGCTATGCATTGGCCGGAAAAACCGTGGAGACTGGCGGCCTGTCGCCGTTTCAGATCATGCCGCCATCGGCTGAATGGGCGTCAGGGCTGCACAATTTCCGCTGGCTGCGCCACATGCGGGAAGCCGGCACTGGGCTGGCATCGGTGCATGCGCGCTCGCTGGTTACAGATTGGCTGCGGCTCCATGGACGCATAATCGAAGGGCCGACCTGGGACGCTGATACGGTTGCCAAGCGGGTGATCGCCTGGCTGCAGCATTCCGGCACATTGCTGCGCGATTGCGATCTGGCATTCTATCGCGCTTTTTTGAAATCCCTGGCGTTTCAACTGCGCTATCTCAAGGCAGTTGCCAAAGGCCTTGACCAGGCGGAGCCAAGACTGCGCGCCCGCATTGCGCTGGTGCTCGCTGCGCTCTCGCTGCCGGTCTCCGCAGCGCGGCTGAACGCGGCAACGCGCCATCTGGTGCACGAGCTGGAACGGCAAATCCTGCCCGATGGCACGCACCTGTCACGCAATCCCGAATCCGTGCTCGAGCTTTTGACGGATCTTCTGCCGCTGCGCCAGACTTTCATCAATCAGTCGAAGAACCCCCCAGCCGCCTTGGTGGCCGCCATTGAGCGGCTGTTGCCAGCGCTGCGTTTCTTTCGCCATCGCGACGGTTCGCTGGCGCGTTTCAACGGCGCCGGATTTGCCATGCAGGAACGCATTGCAGCCGTGCTGCGCTTTGACGACAGCGCCGGCACTCCGCTGGCTTCAGCGCCGCACGGCGGTTACCAGCGCCTGTCGATGGGTTCGGTCACGCTGATCGCCGACACCGGCGCGCCGCCGCCGGTCGGCGCATCGGACGACATACATGCCGGATGCCTGTCGTTCGAATTCTCCTCCGGCCGCCATTCCTTTGTGGTCAATGCCGGCGTTGACCGGTTTGGCCCGCCGGAATTCAGGCCGCTGGCGCGCACCACAGCGGCCCATTCCACAGCAACCATCAACGATCTGTCCTCGTGCCGCTTTGCCGAAAAAGGCGCCCTCTCCAACCTGGCGGGCACACCGATCCTGTCGGGTCCTAGGCGCGTGCCGGTCAAAAGGCAGGACACCGGCCACACTCAGGCATTTGTGTCCAGCCACGATGGTTTTGTTGGGTCTGCCGGCCTGTTGCACGAACGCGAGATAACACTGTCGCATGGCGGCTCGGTGATTTCCGGCAGGGACAAGTTTGTTGCCCCGGCCGGGCACCCGGCGCGGTCGGGAACGGCTGTCCAGGTCGCAATCCGCTTCCATATTCACCCGAAAGTGCATTTGGTCATCAATGCTGAGAACCAGTTTGAACTTCTGGCAAACCGCGATGATACCTGGGTGTTCACCTGCAATGACATCGCCCCGCACGATGAGGAATCTCTGTTTTTCGCCGGCATTTCCGGTCCGCAGAAGACCCGGATGATTGTGCTTGAATTTGACGCAAGCAATGTATCGGAAGTGACGTGGCAATTCACCCGCACGGCGCTCGGCGCATGGTCGCGCTGAAGGTGTTTTGTGCGCTGCACAATTCCCTGCTTTCAATGGACTGCGCGGGGTGCTAATTGGCCGCGACTTTTTATAGAAAGGCCGCAAGACCGGCCGTTGCCAATGGCAAGGATTTGACATGGCCGTCGCCTCAAAGCGCATACCCTTTCCTGATCTCCATTCCGTCCGCCGTGCGCTCATATCGGTGTCCGACAAAACAGGTCTGACGGAGTTTGCCAAGGCGCTGGTAGCGCAAGGTGTAGAACTTGTTTCGACAGGCGGCACTGCCAAGATCCTTGAGAAGGCCGGTCTGCCGGTCAAGGATGTCAGCCAGTTCACCAATTTCCCGGAAATCATGGACGGCCGCGTCAAGACGTTGCACCCCTCTGTCCATGGCGGCCTTTTGGCGATCCGCGACGACGGCGAGCATCTGGCGGCGATGATCGAGCATGAAATTCCGGAAATCGACATGGCGGTCATCACGCTTTATCCGTTTGAGGAGGTGCGCGCCCGTGGCGGCGATTATGCCGAAACGGTCGAGAATATCGATATTGGCGGCCCGGCGATGATCCGCGCCGCTGCCAAGAACCATGCCTATGTCGCGGTTGTCACCGATCCGGCAGACTATGGAAGAGTTGCCGAGAGCCTGTCCGCCAATTCTGGAAAACTTCCCTATCGGCTGCGCCAGGAATTGGCGGCGAAAGCTTACGCCCGCACAGCCGCCTATGATGCGATGATTTCCAACTGGTTTGCCGCTGATCTTGGCGTTGCGACGCCGGATTACCGCGCAGTCGGCGGACGCTTGGCCGAGGCGCTGCGCTACGGCGAAAACCCGCACCAGTCCGCCGGTTTCTACGTGACGGGCGAGCAGCGGCCAGGCGTGACCACGGCAAAACAGCTTCAGGGCAAGCAACTGTCTTACAACAACATCAACGACACAGATGCTGCATTTGAGCTCGCAGCCGAATTTGATCCGGGCCGCACGGCTGCCGCCATCATCGTCAAGCATGCCAATCCGTGCGGTGTGGCGGAAGGCGTGAGCCTGAAAGAAGCCTATCTGAATGCGCTGGCCTGCGATCCGGTTTCGGCATTCGGCGGCATCGTTGCCGTCAACCGCACACTGGATGCCGATGCCGCCAGCGAAATCGTCAAGGTCTTTACCGAAGTGATCATCGCCCCGGACGCCACTGCCGAAGCCAAAGCCATCATCGCGGCCAAGAAGAACCTGCGCTTGCTGATCACCGGCGGCCTGCCCGATCCGCGCGCGCCGGGCCTTGCCGCCAAAACCGTGGCAGGCGGCTTGCTGGTGCAATCGCGCGACAATGCTGTGGTCGATGATTTCGAACTCAAGGTCGTCACCATGCGCGCACCGAGTGAGACAGAAATGGCGGATCTGCGCTTTGCCTTCCGCGTTGCCAAACATGTCAAATCCAACGCCATTGTCTATGTCAAAGACGGAGCGACTGTCGGTATCGGCGCTGGCCAGATGAGCCGCGTGGACTCTTCGCGCATTGCAGTGCGCAAGGCTCAAGACGTTGCCGAAGCTGCCAATGCCGAGCCGATGACCAAAGGCTCTGTCGTTGCATCCGATGCGTTCTTCCCGTTTGCCGACGGTCTTTTATCGGCCGTCGAAGCCGGGGCGACCGCCGTCATCCAGCCAGGCGGCTCGATGCGCGACGAAGAAGTCATCGCCGCTGCCGACGCCGCTGGCATTGCCATGGTGTTCACCGGGGTACGCCACTTCCGGCATTAAATGCGTCCGAGGGAGTTTTTGCCGGTATTGGCGCGAAAGAACCCGATACAATGATTCCACTCAAAAACATCCCGCTCTAAGGGCGCAATCCTCTCTCGATCCTGTTGAACAAGCACCAGCAAGGGGCGAGATCGGCCTTGGTCGCCTCAATGCCGTGCCAACATTTGACAGCCAAGCTCAATCGTGCATAAACATGCATAAATATGCAAAAACACGAATTGACACAGAATTCCACTGAACTTTTGCTGCTGGAACGCCAAGCCGAAATCCGGCGGCGGCTGGCGGTTTCGGAGCGCGTGATTGCAGGGGATCTGGCGCAGGAATTCCGCGTATCGGATGACACAATCCGGCGCGACCTGCGCGAACTGGCGGCGGCCGGTCAATGCATTCGTGTCTATGGCGGGGCGCTGCCGGTACCGGCCAAAGCGCCGGATACGCCGCTGAGTGTCCGCATCGGGGCCAACCTGGAACACAAACAGCGCCTTGCAGCCGCAATGGCCGACTTTGCCGAACGTGGCATGACCATCTTTCTGGACGCAGGCTCGACCAATCTTGCCGCCGCTCAGCTGCTGCCGGGCAATCTCGACCTGACTGTTGCCACGCATGCGCCGCACATAGCGGCGGCGATCATCGACCGGCCCGGCATACGCCTGTTCATGATCGGCGGCAAAGTGGATGAGAAAGTCGGCGCGGCCACCGGCGCGCAGGCGATGCGCGACATGGAGCGGCTGCGGCCCGATATGGCTTTCATCGGCGCCTGCGCCATCGATGCGGCAACCGGCGTCACCGCCTTTGACGCGGAAGACGCGGAATTCAAACGGCTTTTGATGCAACAGGCGCGGATCAAACTGGCAGCCTCAATCAACGAGAAAATCGGCACCGTAGCGCCTTATCCGGTAAGGCCGGTGGCTGCTTTTGATTACATTGTGATTGAAAAATCGCTCGACCCGCACAAGAAGGCGGCGCTTGATCTGGCGCAGGCCGTGTTGGTGAGCGCCTGAAAGGAAATGGAATGTCTGCAATTGCCCTGATCGATAGAGACGCTGCTTCCCGCGGGCGATGGGCCGTGGCGGCCATGTTTGCCGTCAATGGTTTCATCATCGGCTCCTGGGCGCCGCAGATCCCGCTGATGCTGCCGCGCCACTCGATCACCGAATTCACGCTTGGCCTGCTCATTCTGGCTTTTGGTCTTGGCGCAGTCACAGCCATGGTCTGGACCGGACGGCTGATCAATCATTATGGGTCGCGCACTGTCACCCGGACTTTTGCCATCATTGCCGCTTTCGGGCTGGCGGCCATTGTGCTGTCGCCTTCGATCCCGCTGGCAGCGATTGCCCTGTTTTTGACTGGAGCCTGCGGCGGGTCGATGGATGTGGCGATGAATGCCAATGCGGTGGAAGTGGAAAAGCGGCTCGACAAGGCGATCATGTCCGCCTCGCATGGCTTCTGGTCGCTGGGCGGATTCATCGGCGGCGGCATTGGCGGCCCGCTTATTGTACGACTGGGTGCGGAGGGCCACGCGATTTTTGCCAGCGCCGTCTCGCTCATTGTCGTTCTGATTGCCATGCAATATCTGATCAGCGAGCCGGCCCATCATGAGGACGATGGACCCAAGCCGCATTATGCTTGGCCCAAAGCGCCGATTGTCTACATTCTCGGGCTGATGGCGCTGTTCTCGATGGTGCCGGAAGGCGCGGTTCTGGATTGGGCGGCACTTTACCTGTCAAAAGAGTTGGGATCATCGCTTTCCGTGTCAGGCCTTGCCTTCGCGTTTTTTGCCGGGACCATGGCGATGATGCGCTTTGCCGGCGACAGTGTCCGCAACCGCTTCGGCGCGGTATCAACCATGCGCTGGTCGGCCTTCATTGCCGCTGGCGGCATGCTGGCAGGCGGGCTGGCGCCCAATGACTGGTTCGCCATCATTGCCTTTGCCATTGCCGGGCTCGGCATTGCCAACACTGTGCCGATCGCCTTTTCCGCAGCAGGCAATCTGCCCGGTTTTTCCGCAGGCGCGGCAATCTCGGTGGTGACGATGATGGGCTATTCCGGCATTCTGATTGCGCCGTCCGCCATCGGCTTTGTCGCCGAGCATATCGGCTTTCGCATCACTTACATTGTGCTTGCCGGTGCGCTGGTGCTGGTCGGCCTTGCGGCAGCCTATGTTTCATCTGCAGACCGGGCAAAGGCGGAAAGTCCGGCATAGAGAAAGTCAGCTGTGCGCCGGATGCGCGGCGCATTGCGCGCATCCTTGTGCATGGTCAGCCACATCGGCAGCACCGGCAATGGCAGGCCGGGCAGGAAAGTCTGCAGTTCCGGTTCGAGCCTGACAAGCGGCAATTGGGCAATGCCAACGCCGACGCCAGCTTTGATCGCATGCCAGATGATCACCTGATTGTCCGAGCGGAACCGAAAGGTGTGGCGGTCCACATGGGACGCGCCGAAGGCGCGAAAGCCTCTGATGAAATCATCCGCGCGGTCCTGACCAATCAAATCATGGGAGAACAGGTCGTTGGGAACTTGCGGCGTGCCGCGCCGGGCAAGATAATCCTCGTGCGCGCACATGACGACCGGAATGTCGGCGATCTTGCGCGCGATAAGCTCTTCCTGGCTCGGGTTGACCATGCGGATGGCAATATCGGCATCGCGGCGCAGGAGATTGTCCACCGTGTTGGTGCCGACAAGCTCGAACTCGATGGCCGGTTCCTCAAGGGCAAACCGCGCCAGAATCTGCGGCAACACCAGCGTCGCCATCACCTCGCTGGCGGAGATGCGCACCGTGCCGGACATGCGCTCTTCGTTGCCGGCGGCGCTGAGCGCAAACCTGTCCACCGCCTCGCGCACGGTGATGGCATGGGCATGCAGCGCAGCGCCGGCATCCGTCAGCTCATAACCGCCAAGGCCACGGCGAAACAACGTCACGCCAAGGTCACGCTCCAACCCTGCAACGTGACGCCCGAGCGTCGGCTGGCTGGCGCGCAGTTGTCGCGCTGCAGCGGACAGGCTGCCGGTTTCGGCTACCGCCAGGAATGAACGGATCAGCGTCCAGTCGAATTCACTCATGTCGAATTATTCAATACTGAATAGCAACATGTCAACAATCGCGAATTTTCATATTTTTTTGAATGAATAGTATCCGGGGCAACAAAGGAGAACAACCATGACCACCATCGCAGTCCTCGGTGCAAACGGCCGCGTGTCGCGCACCGTCGCCAAAGCCTTCCTCGAAGCCGGGAATGATGTCATCGCCGTCACGCGCTCCGGCAAGCCGCTGGGCGAACTTGCCGGCGCGCGTTTCATCGCCGCCGATGCCATGAATGCGAAAGAGCTCATCCAGGCCACGCGGGGGGCCGATATCATCTTCAACGGGTTGAACCCGCTCTACACGGAATGGGAAGAAAAAGTGCTGCCGATGGCGCGCAATGTGATGGAAGCCTGCCGCGCCAATGGCGCGATGCATCTGTTTTCAGGCAATGTCTATGGCTACGGCTCGCCGATGCCGCTGGAACTTGGCGAGGACACGCCAATGCGCCCGTCGACCGCAAAGGGCCGCATACGGATCGAGATGGAGCGGATATTCAAAGAAGAGTCCGAGCGCCCTGGCGGCGTTCAAACAGTCGTGCTGCGGGCCGGTGACTATTTCGGCGGCACAGGCGCCGGTTCATTTTTTGATCTTGTCTCCGTGTCAAAGCTGGCCAAAGGCATATTTACCGCCGCAGGTCCCGAAAACCTGATCCATGAATGGGCATACCTGCCGGATTTTGCGAGGGCCTTTGTGAAACTGGCGGACAATCGGGCAAAGCTCGCCCAGTTTGAGAACCTCAATTTCCCAAGCCATGCCATGACCGAATTGCAGTTGAAGGCAGCGGTGGAAAAGGCCGTCGGCAAGCCGCTGAAACTGGCACACCTGCCGTGGATGCTGATACGCCTGATGGGCATCGTCATGCCGATGATGCGCGAGCTGTCGCGCATGTCCTATCTGCGCTTAGAGCCGCACCGGCTGGTCTCAACCCGGCTCGAAAGCCTGATCGGACCCATCCCGCACACGCCGCTCGATGAGGCCGTGAGGCAGGCGCTGATCGATCAGGGCCTGCTGCAAGACGGCATCAAACGCGCTGCCTGATCACTCGGCGGGAAGCGCATCCCCGCCCGGTTCGGCCTTGGGCTTTGGCCTGCGGCTGAACATGCGCTTGATGCGGTTGATGATCGTGTCCTGAGGCGTCTCGCGGGTGAACACCATCAGCGCCGATGGTGTGATGATGAGCGTCAGCACGGTGGAGAAAGCAAGGCCGAAGACGATCGCGCTGGACAGCGAAATCCACCACTGCGTTGACGGCGCGCCGATGGTTGTCTCATGCGTCATCAGCTCAAGATTGATGCCAAACGCAATCGGAAACACGCCCAGAATCGCCGTGGCAGCGGTCAGCACCACCGGGCGCGCGCGCTCGCGGCAGGTCTGCAAAATGGCATCCAGCTTGTTCATGCCCTCATGGCGCAGCGTATCATAGGTGTCGATCAACACGATGTTGTTGTTCACCACCACACCGGCGAGCGCGATGACGCCAATGCCGGACATGACGATGCCAAACGGCTGACCGGTGATCATCAAGCCGAGGAATACGCCGATGGTCGACATGATGACGGCGGACAGAACAAGCCACACGGAGGTGAAATTGTTGAACTGGGCGAGCAGCACCACAAAGATCAGGAAGATCGCTGCGCCGAATGCCTTGGACAGGAAGGCGGAAGCCTCTGCCGAATCCTGGTCAGAGCCCACCATTTTCCAGCGGATAGTGCCGAAATCTTCCTTAGCCATCATCTCGGCAACGCGCGCCTGCACAACGGCCGGCTGCACACCCTCTTTGACGTTGGCCTGCACAGTGATCGTCCGTTCGCCGTCAATGCGGTTGAGCGTGCCGACCGATTGCGCAGGTTCCCGGGTGACGAAGTTGGAGATGGGCACCGAGCCGAAAGCCGTCTCGATCCGCAGCTGGTCAAGCGTTGCAAGGGTGCGCCGGTCCTCGGGCAAGCGAAGGCGGATATCCACCGCATCATCGGTTCCGGCAGGCCGGTAATCCGACAGCTTCAAGCCCGACGTGACCAGTTGCACCACCGTGCCGACTGAGCCTGGGCCAATGCCGTACTTGGCAGCTTCCGTGCGGTTGATTTTCAATTCCCAGTCAATGCCGGGGATGGCAAGGCCGTCGGCGATATCGAGAACTTCGGCATCGGATTTCAACAGCGAAACCACCTTGCGGGCGGCATCTTCAATACCGGCAGGATCGGCAGCCGACAGGCGCACCTGTATGGCCTTGCCGGTTGGCGGACCGGCGGCTGGCACCGACACTTCAACTTCAACGCCCGGCATGCCGGCCATGGCGACCCGAAGATCAGCCAGAATATCGTTGGCCGCCTTGCGCTCGCGCCAGTTGATAAACTCATATTGTATGGTGCCGATAACATCAGGCGCAACTTCATTGCCCTGCCCGCCGCCTGCGCCAACGCGGGTGTAAACGGTCTTGATGCCCGGCCAGCCGAGAATGCGCTCTTCGGCCTTGCGCACCAGACGGTCCTTTTCATCCAGAGACATGTTGCCGCGCGCATGCACATAAAGCAGGCCGTAGTCCGGCTCGACATTGGGGAAGAATTCAACGCCCTTGCCGACCTTTCCATAGGTGTAGGGGACGGCCACCAGCAGCGCCAGCGCCAGGACAAGCACAGTCTTGGGATGAAGGATGGCGAGCCGCACCGTCTTCATATAGAGGCCGTCCTTATGCTCAGCCTCGTGCCGCGGCGGCTTGGCAAACATGGCGCCAAGCGTTGGCGTGAAGACGAGCGCGTAAAGCAGCGATGCCGACAGCGTCGCAATCAGCGTGATCGGCATGTATTTCATGAACTCGCCGACAATGCCCGGCCAGAACAGCAGCGGCGAGAAAGCGGCAATGCGGGTCAGTGTGGCGGCGGTGACCGGACCGGTCATCTTCTTGGCAGCCATCGCATAGGCGTTGACCCGGTCCATGCCCTCGGCCATGCGCCGCTCGGCAAATTCGGTGACAATAATGGCATCATCCACCAGCATTCCAACGGCAAGGATCAGCGAGAACAGCACCACCAGATTGACGGTGTAACCGGCCAGCGACAGGAACAGGATGCCCATCAGGAACGAGACCGGGATGGCAAAGCCGATGAACAGCGAAGCGCGCCCGGACAGCGCGTAGAGAATGACAATGAACACCAGGATGACCGCCGTCAGCACCGAGTTCTGCAAATCGTGCAAAAGCTGGCGGATGGTGTCGGACTTGTCCTGCGAAAAATCGATGACCGCCCCTTCCGGCAAAAGCGGTTTGAACGCTTCGGCAACCTTCTTGACGCCGTCGACGGTGTTGATGAGGTTGGCGCCGGTGCGTTTTGAGATTTCGATTGCGATGGCAGGCTTTCCATTGAGCCGCGTGATGGATTCAGCATCCTTGTAAGTCGAGCGGATTGTCGCAAGGTCGCGGACGCGCACGACCGCATTCTTGTCGGCAAGGACCGGCAAGTTTGCCACGTCTTCCACGGTTTCAATCAGCGAGGGGACCTTGACGGCATAGCGCCCTTCCGAGCCTTCCAGCGAACCGGCAGCGACCAGCGAGTTTGAACCGGCGACGCCGCCGATCAGTTGATCAAGCTTCAAACCGTAGGACGATAGCTTGACCGGGTCGATGATGACCTCGACCAGATCATCGCGCGCACCTTGCAGCTTGGCCTCAAGCACGCCGTCCACTTCTTCGATCCGCTTCTTCAATTCGCGCGCCGAAGCCATCAATTGGCGTTCGGAAGCATCGCCGGAAAGCGTGGCGACCAGAACCGGGAACTCGGACAGATTGACCTCAAACACGCCGGGCTCATCAGCGCCTTGCGGCAGATCACGCTTGGCATCGGAGACCTTCGAACGCACGTCATCCAGCGCCTTTCCAAGGTCGGCGCCAGCCTGGAATTCCATCAGCACATTGCCGCCGCCCTGATAGGCGGCAGAGCGCATTTCCTTGATGCCCTTGATGTTTTTCAGCGCCGTTTCCATCGGCCGCAGCAACAGCCGCTCGGAATCTTCCGGCGATATGCCTTGATAGCCGAGTGAGACATAAATAATCGGAATTTGAATGTCGGGTTCTGCTTCCTTTGGAATTGACTGATAGGCCAGAGCGCCCGAAATCAGGAAGAAAAGCAGAATGGAAATTGTCAGCCGCGCATTTCGGATTGCAAGGTCGATGAGATGGGACATGGCTTGAACCTTTCCCGCTTACTTCAATTCGTCGGCAAATTGCGCTGCCAGTTTTTTCAAAGTCTCGGCATCAGGCTCAATCACGTTGAGCTGTTCGCCATCGGCGACAAAGTCCTGACCGGTGATGATGATCCGGGTGCCTTCCGGCACGCCGGTTAGAATGATGGCGTTGGTGGCGTCATCGATCAGTTCAACAGGCAGGAAAACCGCCTTGGAATCCTTGTCGACAGCGCGGACGCCAAGCACGCCCTCCTGATTGAGCGTTACTGCCGAGCGCGGCAGCTTGATGGCCTTGACCGGATCGGACTTCAGGTCGATCTCCGCTGTCATGCCCGCCGGGATTTCGCCGTTGGCATTGTCCACAGCAACTTCGATGCGATAGGTGCGGGTAGCGGCATTGGCTTCGCGGCTGATATAGCGCACCGTGCCTTGCGCTTTCATGCCATTGACCAGCCGCACGTCTGCCGGGCTGCCAACCTTGATCGACGCCAGATTTCGTTCCGAGATATCGCCAACCGCGATGATCGGGTTCAGTGACAGCAGCGTCGCCACAACGGCGCCCTGGCCGACGGCCGAACCATTTTCCACAGCGATCTTGTCAATGATGCCGTCATAAGGGGCGATGACAAGGGTCCGCTCCAATTCAGCCTTGGCAGCCTCATACTGCGATTGAGCGCCCTGCAAATCAGCACGGACCGCATCCAGCTGCAATTTGGCGACATTGCCGCGCTTGGCCAGCGCTTCAGTCGCGGCCGCCTGGCTTGTCTTTTGTTTGACGACCTGGGCGGCGGCATCCACCGCAATCTTCTTTTCCTTGGAATCCATGTCGAGAATGATGTCGCCGGCCTTGACTGCATCACCCTGCTTGAATGGCAGCAGAGAAATCGTACCCGCCGAGCGCGTGGCAAGTTCGGCCCGCTTGTCCGGTGCAGTCTGGCCGGACACGCGGATGGTCAGGCGATGGTCAATCAAAGGAACAGCGATGGCGGATACTGTGCGTGGCGGCTTGACCGATGTCGCCGGTTTGGCCTCCGCCTGCGCTTTTTCAGGTGTCTCTTGCGCGGCAGAGCCAACGGACGAGAACTCGCCGGTCAAGACCCAGGCAGCGGCGGCGGCAAGGACCACAATTGATGCAAATTTATGAAAACGAAAACGCGCCATGGATAATCCGGTCCGGTGCTTGTTGATTTGCGGCGGCAGTGTGTCAGCACTTGGTATTCTTGAAGGCCGGTTGCAAGGCCTGATCGAAGCTCAATACGCATGTTCCTGACAAGCGGATGTCTAGACCATTCTTCGCAACTGCGAAAGGGATTGGACATACGAAATCGGATCGCATCAATTGCCGGTTTGATTATGCGAACTTCACCTCCGGTGACAGCGGCAGTGTGCGAATGCGCTTGCCGGTGAGGGCAAAGATGGCATTGGCCAGCGCCGGTGCGGCCGGCGGGGTGCCGATTTCGCCGACTCCGCCCATATGTTCGGCATGTTCGAGAATTTCGACATGGAACTGCGGCGTCTGCCAGATGCGCAAGCCGTCGTGATCGGGGAAGTTTTTCTGTTCAACCATGCCGTCAGCGAAAGTGATCTTCTGGTTCATCGCCGCCGAGAGTCCATAGATTGCGCCGGAGATGATCTGTGCCTTGATATTGTCCGGATCGAGCGCAATCCCGACGTCTGCGGCGCACCAAAGGTTGGTGATACGCAAACCCTCAGGGGATTGTGCCACTTCGATAACCTGCGCGACCCAACCGCCAAATGACAGGCAAAACGCCATGCCCTTGGCGCGGCCCGGCGCATTGCTGCCCCAGTTGGACATCTGCGCCGCCTTCTCGACCGCCTTGGCGGCAGCAGGATGATCAGCCATCAGCTTGAGGCGCATGGCAACAGGATCAAGTTTTCCGGCCACGGCAACTTCATCCATGAAACACTCATGGAAAAAGGCATTGTGCGAATTGCCGACCGAGCGCCAGAAGCTGGTTGGCACTTTCAAATCAACTTCGATGCCGCGCACGCTCATGTGGGCGATTCTGTAGGGCTGATTGAATGCGCCATCTGTCAGCGCCTTGTCCGGACCGAGCGGACCGTTGCCCAGCGACGGGAAATTGCGCCGCATCAATGAGCGCATGATCGACGGCGCCGCAATGGCTCCATCCAATGCCACCGGTAAGCCATCCGCGCCGAGAACCGCCTTGAACTTTGCCGACGAGGCCGGGCGATAAAGATCATGCGTCATGTCCTCCTCGCGCGTCCATGTGACCTTCACGGGCTTGCTATCACTTTGCAGCGCAAGGAGCGTCGCATAGGCGGAAAAATCCATCTCGCCGCGCCGCCCGAATGCGCCGCCCATCATGGTGGTGTGAACCGTCACATCATCCTGACTGATCCCGGCCATCGAGGCGCAGATATAGCGCGTTGGTGTCGGGCCCTGATTGGGCGACCAAACTGTGAGCTTGCCGTCCCTGAATTGCGCCGTCGCGTTCATTGGCTCCATCGGCGCGTGCGACAGGAACGGCACGGAATAGGTGGCTTCAATGACACGCTCGCGTGGCGCGTCAGCGAACTGCGTCACCGGATCGCCGATTTCGCGCAATGCCGAACCGCCGCCGGCGGCGAGCGCATCGTTGATCTGCGCCATGATCGCAGCCGTGTCGGCGGGGTATGGCGCTTGCCCCCAAACCACCTCCAGCGCATCTGCCGCCATGAAAGCCGTCCACGTATTATCGGCAATGACGCCGAGCCCGTGGCCGAACTGGCAGTCAATCTCGACCACCTTGATGACACCCGGCATCGCCAGCGCGGCCTTCGCGTCATAGGATGTCATGCGCCCGCCCAGGCGCGGGTTCATCCTGACCGTCGCATAGACCATGTCGGGCAACGAAACATCAATGCCGAAAACCGGCGCGCCGGTGACCTTGGCGCGCATGTCGACACGCTTCTGGCTCTTGCCCAGAAGCTTCCAGTCAGCACGGTCCTTGAGCTTGATATCAGAAGGTGGATCGATGCTTGCGGCCTTGAGCGCCAGCGCGCCATAGGTGAAAGACTTGCCGGAAGCCGGATCCGTGATCGTGCCGTCTTTGGCAACGAGTGTATCAGCTTTGACGCCAAGGTCCTTGGCAGCAGCGGCTTTCAACATCTCGCGGGCCAAGGCGCCAGCATGGCGCATCTTGTCGAACGCATCGACGGTAGAGGTCGAGCCGCCGGTGAGCTGCAGCGCCAAGACTTTGCCGATGCCGCCCATGACGGCGCGGAAACCATCCTGGAATGTCGAGCGGTCAAAGTGAGCAAACGGCGCGCCTTCGGACAGCACGGCCTCGTTATAGTAGGCGCCGGAAGCTGGTCCGTGCTCAACCTTGACCTGATCAAGCGTCACTTCCAGCTCTTCAGCCACCAGCGCCGCGAGCGTGGTCATGATGCCTTGCCCCATCTCGGCGCGCGGCGCGATGATGGTGATTGTATTGTCGGCGGCTATCTTCACATAGGGATTGAACGTCGCCTCGCCATCGGCAAGGCCTTCCTTGAGCGGGTTTTTCACCGGCTTTCTGTATTGATAATAACCGAACGCTGCACCGCCAGCGAGCGCAACAGCGCCAATCAGGAATGTGCGGCGGGCAATCGTGGCGACGCGTCCCATGATCAAACGCTCCCGTTTGCAGCGCGGTGGATGGCAGCGCGGATTTTGGGGTACGTGCCGCAGCGGCACAGATTGCCGCCCATCGCTTCGTCAATTTCAATGTCGCTCGGGTTGGGAATTTCCGAGAGCAGCGCCACAGCGCTCATGATCTGGCCAGACTGGCAATAGCCGCACTGCGCCACCTGCTCGTCAAGCCATGCCTGCTGCACCTTGTGCAACACGCCATCTTTTTCGAGCCCGTCAATCGTCGTGACAGGACCGGTGACCGCGCTGACCGGGGTGACGCAGGAGCGGACGGCAACGCCATCAATAAGCACTGTGCAAGCGCCGCAAGAGGCAACGCCGCAGCCAAATTTTGGTCCCTTGATGTCGAGCACATCGCGAAGAGCCCACAAAAGCGGCATGTCATCAGGAACGTTCAAGTCCCGCTCCGTTCCGTTGACGGTCAATTTCATGTGGAGTCTCCCAAGGTCTGATATCTGACGTATTGACAATATGCGGCAAAATGTCAGAACGTCAAGCCATGGAAAAGCACGTTGCCGCAAATCCGCACGACGACAGGCGCAAACGCATTCTCGAATGCGCCTTCGACGTTGTGCTGCGCTATGGCTACCAGCGCATGACGATGGATGACGTAGCCAAGGCATGCGGCATGTCGCGCCCGGCGCTTTATCTGCAATTCAAGAACAAGGGCGAGATTTACAGCGCCATCGCGTCAGAGATGATGCGCAGGGCGTTGGAGGGTGCAAAAGCAGCGCTTGACGGCAAAGGATCAATCGAGGATCGGCTGTTCGCCGCGATCAAATCCGGCATTCTCGATCCAATGGAATTCCTATATGCCACTGCCCACGGCGCCGAACTGTTGGACATGAAGCATCAAATGGCGGGCGACGTCATCGCTGACTGGCGTTCAAAAAAATCCGCGATGATCGCTGCGGCGCTGGACACATCACGCGACGCCAAGCCCAAAAGCTTTACAGGCGCACAGCTCGCGCAAATCCTGCTCGATGGCATGGATGGCCTGAAAATGCGGGCAAAATCGGCACAGGAGCGAAGTGACGGCGCAAAGATGCTGGTGAAGCTGGTGTGCGGCTAAAGGGCCGTCCAGCCGCCATCGACAGAGATGGTCGTGCCGGTGATCTGCGCCGCAGAGGCCGAGCACAGAAACACGGTCGTGCCGCCAATCTCTTCAACTGTTGCGAACTGACGCGATGGCTGGCGCTGCAGCATCACTTCCCGGATCACGGTTTCTCGGTCCATGTTGTGGACTTTCATCTGGTCCGGGATCTGCGCTTCGACCAAGGGCGTCAGCACATAGCCGGGGCAGATAGCGTTGCAGGTTATGTTTTGGCCCGCCGTTTCCAGCGCAATGGTCTTGGTCAAGCCAACAACACCGTGCTTGGCGGCGATGTAGGCGGATTTGAACGGCGAGGCTGTCAGCCCATGCGCCGAGGCGATGTTGACGATGCGGCCCCAGCCGTTCTTGCGGAATAGCGGCAAAGCGATTGCCGAAGTATGAAATGCCGAGGACAGATTGATCGCCAGGATCTGGTCCCACTTCTCGACCGGGAACTCATCGACCGGCGCGACATGCTGGATGCCGGCATTGTTGACAAGTATATCAAGCCCGCCGAGCGCCTTCGCGGCAGCACTGACCAATGCGCGGCATTCATCCCCCTTGGACATGTCCGCCTTCAGGTAAACCGCCTTGACGCCATGCCGTTTGGCAATGTCCGCCGCCAACTCATGGTCTTCCTTGCGGTCGGTGAACGAATTGAGCGCCACATTGCAGCCCGCAGCGGCGAGTGCTTCGGCAACACCGAGCCCGATGCCGGAATTGGAGCCGGTGATAACGGCGGATTTGCCCTTGAGAGCAGAAGTCATGACGCCTCGCGAAAGATGGGTGCTGATTTGCTGCATTGCAGCACAAATGGGCATGAGCTGCAAACGCTGCGAAAGACTGATCCGGTTGACAAGCCGAGAGCAATTCTCCACCTCAGACGCCATCACCACTCGGAAAAGCCCATGAACGCCTATTTTACTGACGCCTTCCCCCGCAAGCAGACTGTCGGTGTGCATGTCGGGTCTGTCATCGTCGGCGGCGGCCATCCGGTGGTGGTTCAGTCGATGACCAACACCGATACTGCCGACATTGACGGCACGGTGGCACAGGTTTCAGCGCTTGCCCGCGCTGGTTCGGAAATCGTGCGCATTACGGTTGACCGCAACGAAGCAGCTGCTGCTGTGCCAAAAATCCGCGAACGTCTCGACCGGATCGGCTGCGATGTTCCACTGGTCGGCGACTTTCATTATATTGGCCACAAGCTGCTGGCCGATTATCCCGATTGCGCCAGGGCGCTGGCCAAATACCGGATCAACCCCGGCAATGTCGGCTTCAAGGACAAGAAGGACAAACAGTTCACCGACATTGTCGAGATGGCGATAAAGCACGACAAGCCCGTGCGCATCGGCGTCAACTGGGGCTCGCTCGATCAGGATCTCCTAACCCGGCTGATGGACGAGAACCATGCCATGGGCGCGCCGCTCTCGGCACGGCAAGTGATGCACGAGGCAATCGTCCAGTCAGCGCTCATCTCGGCTGATTTGGCCGAAGAGGCCGGTTTGCCGCGCGACCACATCATCCTTTCGGCCAAAGTCAGTCAGGTGCAGGATCTGGTTGCCGTCTATGTCAAATTGGCCGAGCGCTCGGATCATGCGCTGCATCTGGGTCTGACCGAAGCTGGCATGGGCTCCAAGGGCATTGTCGCCTCATCCGCCGCTATGGGCCTTTTGCTGCAACAGGGCATTGGCGACACCATCCGCGTCTCGCTGACGCCGGAACCGAATGGCGACCGCACCCGCGAGGTGCAGGTGGCGCAGGAACTGTTGCAGACCATGGGCTTTCGCCAATTCGTCCCCATCGTCGCCGCCTGTCCGGGCTGCGGGCGCACGACATCGACCGTGTTTCAAGAACTGGCGCAGAACATTCAGGACGATCTGCGCAAGAACATGCCTGTCTGGCGCGAAAAATACCCCGGCGTTGAAGCGTTGAATGTTGCGGTCATGGGCTGCATCGTCAATGGCCCGGGGGAATCAAAGCACGCCGACATCGGCATCTCCCTGCCCGGCACCGGCGAAACCCCATCAGCGCCTGTGTTCATCGACGGAAAGAAAGCCGCAACGCTCAAAGGCGGCAATATCGCAGCCGAATTTCAGGGCATGGTGGCAGAGTACATTGAGAAACGGTTTGGCCAAAAGCCCTGACCGATCAACTGGCGGTTACAAACATACAGATTTCATGATGTTTCTGACAGGTAGCTGACGAGCCGTGTCAGGTTCCTGTCAGGGAGGTTTGGCTAAACAGCCGGCGTAACCTCCCGAAAGGACAACCCCATGAAAACCATCCTCTTTTCCACCGCTGCATTCTTCATCTCGCTTGGCGCTGCCAATGCGGCTGACATCTGCAAGGCCTATGACAAGGCCGAATGGATGACTGAGGAAGCCATCACTGCCAAGGTAACTGAACTTGGCTATGCGGTTTCCGGCCTGAAGGCTGAAGACGGCTGCTGGGAAGTCAAAGGCAAGAAGGATGGCGCGCTTGTCGAAGCCTACTTTGACCCGAAGACCGCCGAGCTTGTGCTGACGAAATGAGCACGGGTGACTATACTCGTGAAGCCGGGCGCGTTGCGCGCCCGGCGCTTATCCCGGTCTGGGATCCGCTGGTGCGCGTGTTCCACTGGTCGCTTGTCAGCATCATTGCTTACGAGTTTCTCGCCGAGGCAGGCGACAGCGCACACAGAATTCTCGGCTATGTCGCCCTTGGCCTCATCGCATTCCGCCTCATCTGGGGCGTGATCGGCACCCGCCATGCCCGGTTTGCCGATTTCGTCAAATCGCCCTTCGAGATTTTCGCTTACGTCAAATCCATCATTAAAGGCCATCCCAAACGGTACATCGGCCATAATCCGGCCGGCGGCGCGATGGTGATTGCACTGTTGGTTCTGGTACTTGGCGTTGGCGGCACAGGCTGGGCCATGCGCACCGAAGCCCTATGGGGTCAGGCGTGGATCGAAAATTTGCACATCGGGATCGCCAACTTCATGATCCTGTTCATCATTGCCCATGTCGGTGGCGTCATCGCCGCCTCGTTTCAGCACAAGGAAAATCTGGTGCGCTCGATGGTGACTGGCAAGAAAGATACGGATGAGTGAAGACTAATGTTCGCGAAACGCTATAAACCGCGCGGCATCCTTCAGGATAGCCGCGCGCTCGCCGTAGGGCGCAAGCAAATCTTCTGCCTGTAGCACGAGCCCCTTCAGCTGCTCCCGCGCCCAAGCCTCGCCATTCAGGCCAGGCAGCGTGCCCTTGCCGCGCGCGGCGTCCTTGCCGGTGCGCTTGCCCATGCGTTTGGCATCGGCGGTCAGGTCGAGGAGATCATCGGCAATCTGGAATGCCAGACCGACGGCAGAGCCATATTCGGCCAGCCGCTCGCGCTCGAGTGGCGTCGCATTGCCGATCACCGCGCCCGCCTCACAGGCAAAGCGGATCAGCGCGCCGGTTTTCATCGCCTGCAATGTGATGATGCCCGCTTCATCGGGTTTTTGCGTCTCGGCCTCTAAATCCAGCGCCTGCCCGCCCGCCATGCCGCCGATGCCGGAAGCGCGGGCCAGCATGCGCACGAGTTCGACTTTGACGGATGGCGCCAACTCGGTCAGCGGGTCGGCAATGATGTCAAATGCCAGCGTCAGCAGGCTGTCGCCCGCCAAAATCGCATGCGCTTCATCGAAGGCCCTGTGCACGGTCGGCAGGCCGCGGCGCAGGTCGTCATCGTCCATCGCCGGCAGATCATCGTGGATCAGTGAATAGCAATGGACGCATTCCAGCGCCGCCGCCACCCTGAGCGCAGCCTCCGGATTTGCGTCAAACAAAGCAGCGCTTTCGAGCAGCAAAAATGGCCGCAGCCGCTTGCCGCCATTGAGGACGCCGTGCCGCATCGCCCTGACGAGCCGCTCCGGCCGCGTGATTTCGCCGTCCTGATCGTGCAAAGACAACAACCGGTCCAAGAGCTGCGCCACCGCATCGGCGCGGGCGGCGAGGCGCTGGTCAAAGGTCAGGCTGTCATTGGCAGGTTTCATGGCAAAGCGCTTCGCCCGAAACCGGTTTGCGGTCAAGATCACGTCAGGCGAAGCACGCCATTGCGCCGGTGAAATTTGGCCGGTAAGGCAAGAGCAACCGGCGGACATGCGGCGGGAAACCAGAACTGGCCGGAAACTGGGGCGGGACGATCAGGTGGCAGGTATCGGCAAACTTCGCGCCTATGGCTGGCGCGGCTGGCTGCGGCGGCTGATCCGCTATGGCCTGATGCTGGCAATTGCGCCGATCATTCTGATGGTCCTGTATATTCCCTCGATCATCCATCCGGTTTCAACGCTCATGCTGAAAGATATAGTGACGCTCAAGGGCTATGACCGGCGATGGGTATCCATTGACGATGTCGCACCAGCGCTGATTCATTCTGTGATGATGTCCGAGGACGGCCAGTTTTGCGCCCATTCGGGTGTCGATTGGGCAGCGCTCAACCAGGTGATTGACGATGCGATGGAGGGCGAAGGCTCGCGCGGCGCTTCCACCATTCCGATGCAGACCGTGAAAAACCTCTATTTGTGGAGCTCGCGCTCGGTCATCCGCAAGGCGATCGAATTGCCATATGCGCTGGCGGCCGACACCATCTGGTCAAAGCGGCGGCTGATGGAGATTTACCTCAACATCGCCGAATGGGGCCCCGGCATTTATGGCATCGAGGCGGCGGCGCAGCATCACTTCAACACATCAGCCAAAAACCTGACCGCGCGCCAATCTGCGCTGCTGGCCGTGTCGCTGCCAAATCCGATCCTGCGCAATCCGGCCAAGCCTTCGCGCGGCTTGACACGGCTCGCGCGGCTCAATGAACGGCGGGCGGCGCAGGCCGGCGGCTATGTTGAATGCGTGACCGGCTAAAAAATTCGGCCGGACCCTAGCCAAAGCCAAAGCCCGCGTGTATAGGCACGCCACATTTCCAAAAGTTTTGGCCGCATGTGCCGGGTTGTCCGGTTTTCGGCCATTGAGTTAAGATGGAGCCGTCCCATGGCAGTGCCAAAAAGAAAAACTTCGCCGTCCAAGCGCGGCATGCGCCGCTCGGCCGATGCGCTGAAGGCCCCGACCTACGTCGAAGACAAGGCTTCGGGTGAACTGCGTCGTCCGCACCATATCGACATGAAGACCGGCATGTATCGCGGCCGCCAGGTTCTGGAACCCAAGACAAACTGATTTTTGCCTGATGGCATGATTGAAAGGCCGGTGCCGCGCGCACCGGCCTTTTTGTGTTGACCAGTGTTAACCGGCCAGCCATCGTTGCGCCATGATGCGCGATAGGATCGGCGTCATTCGGGCGGGACACTTGGGAATATGGACTTTCTGGCGCAAGTCACAGCATCGGTGATCATCTTCTTTGCCCGCATGATCACCGCCGTGCGCGGCATCTGGCTTGGCATCGAGCCGGTGCGCCGCCAGCGCGTCTATTTCGCCAATCATGTCAGCCACGGTGATTTCATACTGTTGTGGACAGTCTTGCCCCAGCGAATGCGCCGGCGCACGCGCCCTGTTGCGGGTTCAGACTATTGGCTGAAATCGCCGATCCGCGCCTTCATCGGCCGCGATGTGTTCAATTCGGTGCTGATCGACCGTGATCCGAAAACCCGCACGGAAGATCCCGTCGAGAAAATGGTTGAAGCCCTGGACGACAATGATTCGCTGATTGTCTTTCCCGAAGGCACCCGCAATTCAACTGACCAGCCGCTGCTGCCGTTCAAGAGCGGGCTTTATCATCTGGCCAAAGAGCGCCCGGCAATCGACCTTGTGCCAGTCTGGATCGACAATTTGAACCGGGTCATGCCCAAGGGCGAATTTGTGCCGGTGCCGCTGATTTGCACAGTCACATTTGGCGCGCCCATCCATGTTGATGAAGGCGAAGAAAAGGATGCGTTTCTGGCCCGCGCCAGCGCTGCGCTCTTGGCCTTGGCCCCGGCGAAAAGCGGAGAGAGCATATGAACGCCTATGCAGATCTCTTCACGCTGCTTGGCGGCCTTGCCGCAGTGCTCATTGTCGCATCGATTATTGGTTTCATTCTGCAAAAGCGCTATTCGCCCGATGGCACAAATGCCGCCATCGAGAACCTCAACGACCGTATCTATGCCTGGTGGGCGATGGTGGCGCTGATGGGGCTGGCGCTCATTTTCGGCCGGACTGGCGTGGTGCTGCTGTTTGCATTTGCCTCATTTGCCGCCCTGCGCGAATTTGTGACGCTCACCAACACCCGCCGCGCCGACCATTGGGCGCTGGCCATCGCCTTTTTCATCATCCTGCCGCTTCACTACTGGTTCATCTGGGCGGGCAAGTACGGCATGTATTCGATTTTCATCCCGGTTTACGCGTTCTTGATGATGCCGATCATTTCGGCGCTGCGCGGCGACAAGGACCGGTTCCTGGTGCGCATCGCCGAAGTGCAGTGGGCGCTGATGATTACTGTCTATTGCGCCTCGCATGTGCCGGCGCTGCTCAATTTGCAGATCCCCGGCTATGAGGGCCGCAACATGCTGCTCATCGCCTTCCTCGTGGTCGTGGTGCAGTCGAGCGACGTGCTGCAATATGTCTGGGGCAAATTGCTCGGCAAAACCAGGATCGCCCCGGAATTGTCACCGTCCAAGACTGTTGAGGGTTTTGTCGGGGGCGTCCTCAGCGCCACGCTGGTTGGCGCGTTGCTGTCGTGGATGACGCCGTTCGGCGTCGTCAACGCGGCGCTGCTGTCACTCGCCATCACATTGATGGGATTCTTCGGCGGGCTGGTCATGTCCGCCATCAAGCGCGACCGCGGCGTCAAGGATTGGGGCCAGATGATCGCCGGCCATGGCGGCTTCATTGACCGGTTGGATTCGGTGGTGTTTTCTGCGCCGGTGTTCTTTCATCTGGTACGGTATGGATGGGCAATGTGATGGCTACAGACGAAAATCGCCGCCCATTGGCAAGCCGGGGTTCGAAATGGGCAGCCGCCTTGACGCGTCAGCTGGCGGCAACTTCGGTCACGCCCAACCAGATTTCGATGGCAAGCATGGTGATGGCAGCCGTTGCCGGAGCCGCCTTCTGGTTTTCGCATGATGCGGCAGGATGGGCGAAAGCTGCGCTGCTGGTAATCGCGGCTCTCTTCATGCAGCTGCGGCTGCTTTGCAACTTGCTCGACGGCATGGTGGCGATCGAAGCGGGCAAGAGCGCCAAAGACGGCGCATTCTGGAACGAGTTCCCGGACCGTATCGCAGATATTTTCATTTTTGTGGGCGCTGGCGTAGGCGCAGGCCACATCGCCCTTGGCTGGGCAGCAGCGGCGCTTTCCGTGCTCACCGCCTATGTGCGAGAGCATGGCCGCGCCTGCGGCGCACCGGCGGACTATTCCGGCCCGATGGCCAAGCAGCACCGCATGGCAGTGATGACGCTGGCTGCACTGGTTGCTGCGAGCGAACCCTTTTGGAACCGCGATCCAATCGTTTTGAAGGCGGCGCTGTGGATTGTCGCCATTGGCAGCGCCATGACCGCGCTGCGCCGGGCCATGCGTCTGGTCAATCATTTGCGCTCGGTTGTGCGCTAGGCTGCGCTCGGCTATGCCTCAGCAACGCGCCCGATTACTACCATCTTGAGGAGTCATTCATGTTCGCCAGCATCCCGCTCATGATCATTTCATTCGTGCTGTACAATCTGGCGGCAGTTTTAGCCGGCACCGGACCAAATCCGCTCGCCAGCGAATTGTTTTCGATGAACATGATGTCCGGCGGGCGTTTCGCGCTGACAACAGGCGATTTGCTGATCGTGCTCTCGCTGGTGCTGCTGTTCATCGAAATTTTGAAATCCACCCGCTCCAGCAATGCCTCGGTCGCCGACCATATGCTCTCGACCGGCGTGTTCATCCTGTTTCTGGTCGAGTTTCTGCTGGTTCCGGCGGCCGCGACATCCGTGTTCTTCATTTTGATGGCGATGGCGCTGATTGACGTTGTCGCAGGTTTTTCCGTCTCGATCCGCTCTGCGGGCCGCGACGTGACATGGAATTGAAAATCATCAACCCTTGCTGATGGTCTCCAGCTTGCGCTGCATGGCCGCGATCTGATCCTTGAGGTCGGAAAGGTCGTCTTTTGCCGGTTCAACTGGTCCGTCTGATTTTGGCGCTTCAGCAGGTGATGAAGCCCCCGCGCCGGGCACGGCAAACGGCATGAACATTTTCATCGCGTTCTGGAACATTTCGGCATTACGCCGCACCGTGTCTTCCATCGCCTTTATCGGCTCGATACCGATCATGCCGACGGGCGTTTTGCCGAACGCCGCAGCCATTTGCTCGCGCATCCGCTCCTGTTCGCCGACAAAGGCTTTCATCGATTGCTCAAGGAAACTAGGCACGACCATCTGCATCTGATCGCCATAGAAGGAAATCAGCTGGCGCAGGAACGGGATCGGCAGCATTGTCTGCCCATCCTTGTTTTCAAGCTCAAATATGATCTGCGTCAAAACCGGATGGGTGATGTCCTCGCCGGTCTTGGCATCCTGGACGGTGAAATCCTCGCCTCTTTTGACCATTTCGGCGAGGTCTTCGAGCGTGACATAGGTGCTCGTCGACGTATTGTAGAGCCGCCGGTTGGCGTATTTCTTGATGACAATGTCACCCGTTTTCGCAGCCATGTCTCGCCTCCCGATGAAACTCGCCACATAAAGGTAAGCAGTGACTTTCTTTTGGTTCATCCGCTTTTGTGCAGCATAGGCGCAAAATGCTGCACTTTCCAAGCAAAATTGTGCGTCGCGAAAGCGCAGTGCAACAACATGGCCGGCGCTCAAACCCCGTCATCAGCGTAGGCGGGAAGTTGTAAGCCCATTTTCCTGTTTGACAGTAACCTCTTCCGGTGAAACCTTGGGGCAAATGCCGGCTTCCAGCAGGTGTAAAACAAATTCGGGAGATCCCTCATGAGCCAGTCCATTGTCATCGCCAGCGCCGCCCGCACACCGGTCGGTTCGTTCAACGGCGCGTTAGCAGGTCTCACCGCCCATGCGCTTGGCTCGATTGCCATACAGGAAGCGCTGCTGCGCGCCGGCGTTGCGCCGGGCGAAGTCGATGAAGTCATCATGGGTCAGATACTGACCGCCGGTCAGGGCCAAAACCCGGCGCGTCAGGCCGCGATGGGCGCAGGCATTCCGCAGGAAGCCACCGCCTGGGGCCTCAACCAGCTGTGCGGCTCCGGCCTTCGCGCCGTGGCGATCGGCATGCAGCAGATCGCCATGGGCGACGCCAAGATCATTGTCGCGGGCGGCCAGGAATCAATGTCCGGCGCGCCGCATTGCGCCCATCTGCGCAATGGCGCCAAAATGGGATCGCTCGAACTGGTGGACACAATGCTGAAAGACGGCCTGACGGACGCCTTTTTCGGCTACCACATGGGCACAACGGCCGAAAACGTCGCCAAACAGTGGCAGTTGACCCGCGACGAACAGGACAGTTTCGCCGTCGCCTCGCAGAACAAGGCAGAGGCGGCGCAAAAAGCCGGCAAGTTCAAGGACGAGATCATTGCGGTCACCATCAAGGGCCGCAAGGGCGATGTGGTGGTTTCGGACGATGAATACATAAAGCATGGCGTGACGCTTGACGGCATCAACAAATTGCGCCCTGCCTTTGACAAGGAAGGCACCGTCACTGCCGCCAACGCTTCCGGCATCAACGACGGCGCGGCTGTCACGGTTTTGATGAGCGAGGCGGAAGCTGTCCGCCGCGGCGCAACGCCGCTGGCGCGCATAGTCTCCTGGGCCACCGCCGGTGTCGACCCGGCAATCATGGGAACCGGCCCGATCCCGTCTTCGCGCCGTGCGCTGGAAAAGGCTGGATGGTCGGTCGGCGATCTTGATCTGGTCGAAGCAAACGAGGCTTTTGCCGCGCAGGCCTGCGCCGTCAACAAGGACATGGGCTGGGACCCGGCCATCGTCAACGTCAACGGCGGCGCTATCGCCATTGGCCATCCGGTCGGCGCGTCTGGGGCGCGCATTCTCAACACGCTGCTTTATGAACTGAAGCGCCGCGGCGGCAA
>JBAVTG010000163.1:0-2006 GCA_049696015.1 Rhizobiaceae bacterium
GCCCTTCTGGTCGCCGACGACGACGAGCGCGGCGAAGCCGAAACGGCGGCCGCCCTTGACGACTTTTGCGACGCGGTTGATGTGGACCAGCTTGTCGACGAACTCGCTGTCGCGCTCTTCGCGGTCACGGCCACGATCGTCGCGCCTTTGTCTTTCCTGTGCCATTATCCTAGTCCTTGTTTTTTTCCGGAAGCACGGTGGGTTAAGATTAGAAGGTCAGACCCGCTTCGCGGGCTGCTTCGGCGAGGGCCTTGACACGGCCATGATAAATGTAGGCGCCGCGATCAAACACGACTTCCTTGACGCCCGCCTTGACGGCGCGCTCGGCAACGAGTTTGCCAACGGCGGCAGCCGCAGCAGAATCGGCACCGGTCTTGAGCGCCTTGAAGTCAGCATCAAGCGTGGATGCGGCAGCAAGCGTATGACCTTTGGCGTCATCGATGATCTGCGCATAAATGTTCTTTGACGAACGGTGGACCGACAGACGCGGGCGGCCATTGGCGACTGCCTTGATCTGTTTGCGCACGCGGGTTGCGCGGCGCACAATCGTTTCTTTGGACGAAGCCATGGCGCGTTTCCCTTACTTCTTCTTGCCTTCTTTGCGAACGATGCGTTCGCCGGCATATTTGACGCCCTTGCCCTTGTAAGGCTCAGGACCACGATATTCGCGGATTTCGGCAGCCACCTGGCCAACCTTTTGCTTGTCGATGCCGTTGATGACGATTTCAGTCGGCTTTGGCACAGTGACCGTGATGCCCTCCGGAACGTCATAGACGACTTCATGCGAGAAGCCGAGCGAGAGCTGGACATTCTTGCCCTGCATGGCCGCGCGATAACCGACACCGTTGATTTCAAGCTTGCGCTCAAAACCGTCTTTCACACCCAGTAGGATGTTCGAGATCATCGTGCGCGACATGCCCCACTTGGAGCGAGCCGTTTTCAGCTGGGTACGCGGCGCAACGGCCACGGCGCCATCTTCCATGGCAACCGACACTTCATCATGAACGACGAAATGCAGTTCACCCTTGGGGCCCTTGGCCCTGACCGTCTGGCCGTCGACCGAAGCAGTAACTCCGGCTGGGACGACTACGGGTTTTTTACCGATACGAGACATTGTTCTACCTGTCCGTTTTCTGTTCAGGAGACCGGCTGCATCAGAAGATGCGGCACAGGATCTCGCCACCGACATTCTGCTCGCGGGCCTGATGGTCCGCCATGACGCCCTTCGGGGTCGAAAGGATCGAAATACCAAGGCCGTTGGCAACGTGCGGAATGGACGACACCGACACGTAAACGCGGCGGCCCGGCTTCGACACGCGGCTGATCTCACGGATAACCGGAGCGCCTTCGTAGTATTTCAATTCGATTTCGATCTCCGACTTGCCGTTGTCGAAATCGACCTGGGCGTAGTCACGGATGTAGCCTTCGGACTTCATCACATCCAGAACACGGGCGCGCAGCTTGGAAGCAGGCGTTGAGACCTTGCTCTTCTTGCGGCCGATGGCATTGCGGATGCGGGTGAGCATATCGCCCAGCGGATCTGTCATTGACATGGTGTCTGCTCCTTACCAGCTGGACTTGACGATGCCCGGAATCAGGCCAAGAGAGCCAAGCTCACGCAGCGCGATACGGGACATCTTGAGCTTGCGATAATAGGCGCGCGGGCGGCCCGTCACTTCGCAGCGGTTGCGGACGCGGATCTTCGCCGAATTACGCGGCAACTCGGCCAGCTGAAGCTGGGCCTTGAAGCGCTCTTCAAGCGGCAGGGATTTGTCCTGGGTGACAGCCTTCAGTTTGCCACGCTTGGAAGCAAAGCGCTTCACAAGTTTGATCCGACGGTTGTTCTTTTCGACTGAACTGGTTTTCGCCATTGCGAACGTCCTTTATGCTTGCCGTTACTGCCGGAAGGGGAAGTTGAAAGCGCGGAGCAGTGCCCGTGCCTCATCATCCGTCTTGGCGGTCGTACAAACGATGATGTCCATGCCCCAGATCTGATCAACCTTGTC
>JBAVTG010000164.1:0-3557 GCA_049696015.1 Rhizobiaceae bacterium
CTGTTTGCCTTCGCCCGCGTCGGCGATGCGCAGACACTCGTCTGTCTCTTCAACTTCACTGAAGTCCCGCAGTCGATCTCGGAAGATCATTTGCGCGCCGCTGGTGTTGTTGCGTTCCACGACCAGCTGTCCGGCGCACCCGCCATCCGCGCCAACGGCACGGTGCATTTGCCCGCCTATGGGCGGCTTTGGCTGGTCTGAAGATCAGCGGATTTTCTTGGCAAGTTGGCGGAACCATTCGCGGCCGGGCACTTCGATAAAGCGGTAGGTCAGCATGCTTGCGGTAACAACCAGCGCAATCATCACTATGGCAGCAGGAAAGGCAGACTGAGCCATGAAGGCAATCGATCCGTCGCCCCTTTCGGTCAGGAACGACATGCCCAGCAGCTTTTCGGCAAGCTTGGCAACTGTCACCATCCGCCCCTGCACAAACAGGTGCGTCATGTAGATCGAATAGGACAGCGCACCCAGCATCAGGAACATTCTCACGCCCAGAACGCGCGACAGATAGCCGGCCTCATGGGCGAAGATGAACACTGCAAAGCCGAATATCAGCGGCGCTGCCAGGCTCATAGCGCTGGCATGCGAAGTCGTGACAAACAATACAACAGCGGCAACCGTTGCGCCTTCTGCAAATGTCCAAGCCAGTTTCGTTTCCCCGTCTGGCGCGGGCATTTCGGCATAGCGGACAAACGCGGCATGGATCAGGACCCCGAACGAAAAACCGTAGAGGCAGCGGATGAAGCCGAAGTCAAAGGTCGCATCCATGTAGTCGGAGGACACGGCATAGAGGAACATCGGCGCAACGATGACAGCAGACGCAAAAGCCAGCAGCGCCGTGCGGTTGAGAGCCAGTGTGACAAGACCAAACAGCAGATAGGCGAACAGTTCCGTCGAGATGCTCCAGCTTGGCGCATTCCAGCTGAGGGAGTCAGCAATGCCCAGTCCGTGGACGAGAAACAGGTTTGACCACAAGGAACTGAGCGAGGTGCCACCCGTAAATGCGCCGCCGCCTGCCGATAAGGACGGCACAATCAGACGGACCAGTTCAAACGCCACAAATGCCAGGAGCATGAACAAATGCAGCGGAAACAACCGGCCAAAACGGGTCACCAAAAACCGGCGCAACGAGGTGCCATCGCTCAATCGTTCACCATAGGCATGGGCAATGACAAAGCCGGAGAGAACGAAGAAGAAATCGACAAACAAATAGCTGCCACGGATAAAGCCGTTTGAGGCAAGAAGGCCCACTGCTGGAAAATGGAACAGCGTCACCAAAAGCGCGCAAATGCCCCGCCAGGAATCAAGCACGTCAAAGCGGACTCTCGTTACCGGAATGACGCGGGTTCTGGTGCCCAAAAGTCCGACGATATCAGCCATTGCTACCAACCTGTCCCGTTTCGAAACATCTCTGCACGCGGTTTGCGTGTCATCCTCCAGACTGGCAATTGCCGTGCCGAACGCTAAGATGCCGTAAAAACCGGAGACATCATGCCTTCCAAGACCATCGACAACGCTTTCACCGCCAAATCGCGCAAATCGGCGGCCTCCGATCCCACCCATGCAGGCGCGCTGTCGTTCATGCGCCGTCCCTATTCCAAGGACCCTAAGGGCGCAGATGTCGTGGTCTGGGGCATCCCTTTTGACGCGGCCGTGTCCAACCGTCCCGGCGCGCGTTTTGGCCCGCAAGGAATCCGCCGCGCTTCGGCGATTTTCGACAATGACCCGCAATACCCTTTCGGCATCGACCTGTTCGAGAGCTTGGCGGTTATCGACTATGGCGATTGCCTGCTTGATTATGGCAACCACTGGAAAACGCCTGCGGCGATCGAGAAGCAGGCGGCGAAAATCCTGAAGTCCGGCGCGTTTCTTTATTCGATGGGCGGCGACCATTTTGTCACCTGGCCCCTCCTCAAGGCCCATGCGGCTGTGCACGGTCCGATGGCGCTAGTGCATTTTGATGCGCATCAGGACACATGGTTTGATGATGGCAAGCGCATTGACCATGGCTCATTCGTCGCCCGCGCCGCGCGCGAGGGCATCATTGATGTCAAACGCTCGATCCAGATCGGCATCCGCACGGCCGCGCCCGAGGATTTTGGCATCCGAATCATTCCCGGCTATGAAGTCGAGGAGATGGGCGCTCTGGCTTTGGCTCAAACCATCATCAAACATGTCGGCAACGCCAAAACCTACCTGACATTTGATATCGACTGCCTTGATCCGGCTTTCGCGCCGGGTACAGGAACGCCGGTTGCGGGCGGACCGTCGAGCGCCAAGATCCTGTCGGTGCTGCGCCAGCTCGGGCCCCTCAATCTGGTCGGCTCGGATATTGTCGAGGTCGCGCCGGCCTACGACCATGCCGATGTCACCTCCATCGCAGGTGCGACAGTTGCCATGTATGTGTTGGGCTTGCTTGCAGAAAAGAAAGCGAAGGCTTAAACGCCTCACTCGTTGATTCAGCCATCTGCCGATTTGAATCCGGTAGTTGGCGCATGCCGTTGATATCGCAACGGATTTGGAGAGTGCAATGGCTGCGAAAGTGTTTATTGACGGCGAGCATGGCACGACGGGCCTGCAAATCCGCGCGCGCCTTGCAGGACGCACTGACCTTGAAATCATCTCCATCCCGACCGCCCGGCGCAAAGACCCTGAGGCGCGGGCTGAGTATCTGAACGCGGCGGACGTTGCGATCCTGTGCTTGCCGGATGATGCGGCCAAGGAGGCCGTTTCGCTTGCCGCGCACTCCGGAACCCGTTTCATTGACGCTTCCACGGCGCACCGCACGGCGGATGGCTGGGTTTACGGCTTTGCCGAATTGACCAAAGGCCAGGCCAAATCCATTGCGACCGCGCAGATGGTGTCCAATCCGGGCTGCTACGCCACCGGCGCTATCGCGCTTTTGCGGCCTCTTGCGGAAGCTGGCATTCTGCCGTCAGACTATCCGCTGACGATCAATGCCGTTTCCGGCTATTCGGGCGGCGGCAAACAGATGATTGCCCAGATGGAAGACGCATCACGCGAGGATGCGATCACGGCAAACCATTTCGCTTATGCGCTGACATTGGCCCACAAGCATGTGCCGGAAATCATGGCGCATGGCCATGTCCAGCGCCGCCCGATCTTCACACCTGCCGTCGGCCGTTTCGCGCAGGGCATGCTGGTCAATATCCCGCTGTTTACCGATATGCTGAACGGCAACCGGTCGATGGCTGCCATCCATGATGCACTTGCGTCGCACTATGGCGGTCAGGCGGTTGTCGAAGTCGTTGCGCCTGCAATCGGCACGGCCCTGCCCAGGATTGACGCGGAAGAACTGCGCGATACGGACCGGATGAAGCTCTTCGTACTCGGCACAGAGGGCAAGGGCCAGGTCAACCTGATCGCCTCGCTCGATAACCTCGGCAAAGGCGCATCAGGCGCGGCGGTGCAAAATCTCAATCTGATGCTGCAAGGCCGCTGAGACGCCTCAGCTTTCAACTTTAACTGCAGTCGGCAGAGCATAAGACCCCTTGGCCGCCCGCCAATGTGCCACCGCAAACAGCAGCACGATCAGC
>JBAVTG010000165.1:0-32511 GCA_049696015.1 Rhizobiaceae bacterium
CAGCCGCACATCATGTCGATATTCCATTGATGGCAATAGGCCCAGATGCCTTGCCATAACAGTTCCACCGTGCGTTTGGTGCGGTATTGCGGCAAGACGCAGGATCGGCCGAGCTCCAGCACACGCCGGCCCGGCTGGCGCGCCAATAGGGCGCTCAGATCAAACTCGGCCTGCGAATAAAATCCACCGGCCTTTGCGGCCATTTCCTCGCGCAGGAGCCTGTAGGTGCCGACGATTGCTCCATTGCAAGTGTCTATGACAATCAAATGATCGCACCACCGGTCATAATGATCGGCATCACGCAACCGATGCACGCTTGCGTGATCAGCGTCCTGACGAAAGATCCGGTGCCGCAGTTCCTGCGCCGCTTCGACTTCGGTTTCATGTGCGGCCAAGCGCACCTCAAGGTTTCCAAGCCGGCCAAGCGGCATGTGTGGTGCAAAGGTCAAAGCTTTGCCGGCAAAATGACCTGCCAAGCTGGCTTCAACTTGTCGTGGTTCGAATGTCATGTCGCACTCCTGCGGCGCTGATCCTGCCAAGCGTGTTAGCGCAGCAATGCTACAGGCAGATGACGAAAACCAGACAAAAATCAGGCAAACAGCGCACTTCAAGCAGCGGCAGCTTCCTCAACCATCAGCACGAGGCGGGCGGGATCGACAGGCTTGGTGATCATGCCGTCGCCGCCGACCGCACGCACAGCCCGCTCGACTTCGATCTGGCCATCTGCCGTCAGGGCAAGAATGGGCACATGGATGCGCCCTTTTTCGTCTTCAGACGTGCGGATCGCGGCAATCGCGTCAAGACCGTCCATGATCGGCATGTGCAGATCCATCAACACAACATCATGGCTTTGCTTCTGGCGGGTCATTTCGCCCACCGCCGAGCGTCCGTCACCAACAACGGTGACGCTGTGGCCAGCCTTGGTCAAGGCAGAGCGCACCAGAAGCGCATTGATCTCATTATCCTCGGCGACCAGAACCGAAAGGCTGCGCAATTTGCTGTCGCCGTGTTTGGCAGTGCTGATTTCAGCAACGCGCCCTTTTTGCAGATTCGCCTTGCCGGACAATACGCGCGCAAGGCTCGCACCGCGGACGGGGCGGACCAGATATGTGTCAAACCCGATGACGCGCAGGTTTTCAAGATCACCGCGCTCACCCGGTTCGATCAGCACCACGCGGCGATCAAACGGGGCCAGCCGGCCGGATCCCTGCATGGACTTGGCCATCTTGCAATCCATCAGCAACGTGTAGCCAGATCCTGTGCCAACTGCCGCGTCATCGAACGTCAGGGCGACGCCGCCGTGCGATTCGATGGTCGCGGTCAGCGCTTCGGCTTCCAATGCGCTTGACAAGGCCACAGCGTAGCGGGTCCCGGAGAGCTTGTGCCGAAGACCCGCGGCCGGCGGTTCGCCCAGATTGGGCAGGTCTATAGTGAACACCGAGCCCTTGCCGGTGTCGCTGACCAATGAGATATCGCCGCCCATGGCTCCGACCAGGCGTCTGGTGATCGACAAGCCAAGTCCGACGCCGCCATGGCTGCGGGTGGTGCCAGTGTCTACCTGTTCAAACTCTTCAAAAATGCGCAAGCTGTCGGCCGCTGCGATGCCTTTGCCAGAATCCTTGACGTCAAAGCGAATGGAGCCGTCCCGGGCTGAGACACTGAGCGATACGCCGCCAATTTCCGTAAATTTCACGGCATTGCCAAGCAGATTGAGCAACGCCTGACGGAGCCGGTTCGGATCCGAGACGATGGATAGGGGCACATTCCTGGCGATATGGGCGGCAATGCCGATCCCTTTGGAATGAGCGCGCGAAGCCAGAAGTTCGACAAGACTCTCGCAGAAGGAACGGATTTCAATTGTTTCAGGCCGCATTTCAAATTTGCCTGTCTCGATTTTCGAGAAATCCAGCAAGTCTTCGATCAGCTCCATCAAGGCCGTGCCGGATGCGGTGACAGCTTGGACATAGGTGCGCTGTTCTTCGCTCAGCTGCGTGTCGGCAAGCAGTTTGGCCATGCCGTTGATGCCGTTCAGCGGCGTGCGGATTTCGTGGCTCACTGTTGCCAGAAAACGTGACTTGGCTTTGTTGGCAGCTTCCGCGCGCCTGCGCTCTTCAATCAGTTGCGCTTCGCCTGCTTTGCGCTCGTGAATATCGCGGGCAACCGCGCGGAAAGCCTTGCCGTCACCATGTTGGACTGTTGTTGGAAACTCGATCCAGGAATACCAGCGCTTCCCGATTTGCACATCCAGCGGCATGACCGGTCCGCGGTTTCGCGCCCGCGGCACATCCACGCCGACAGATTTGAGTGTCTTGCCTGTCAGATCACCGAAGGATTGCCCTGCAGCTTCGCAAAATGCGGGGTTGGCATCAATGATGATACGCCTAGCATCGCAAATGACGACAAGGTCGCCAAGTTCATCAAACAGGCCGGAAACGCGCTCTTCGCCTTCAGAGGCTTCCCAGAGGCGGTCTGCCATACGTTCGTTTTCATTGCGCAGGCTTTTCAGTGTCTGGGACGCTTCGTGAAAACCAGCCAGCGCTAGCAGTGTCAACGTGCCGGTCGTCAATGTGAGAATGATGGCAATCGAGGTTAGAACCGGTGAAAAATTGCCGGCGGTGGCGAGAATCCAGATGCCGAGTGCCACACCGGACAGTGATGCCGCCGCCATGGCAAGCTCCGGCGCGCTGTTGACAAACATGGGCCCCAGCCTGGTCGCGAGCGAGCGTGCGGCTACCGGTCCTGGATTGTCGGTGCTCCCGTTTCCCCTGATCGTCATGACTGCACTTGGTCCGCTTTTTCCTGGCAGAAGCCATAACACTGCGGCCTTAGAGAAGGCTTCGGCGGATCATTACAATTTTAGCTTTCCGGCAATTTGCAGGCTGTTGGAATGGCTTGCCGCTCAAAAGTCGGCAACAAGCCGGCCGCGCACCTTGCCTTCGACAATGGATTTTCCCGCTTCAATCAGGTCATCAAAGCCGATCGTGTGCGACAGGCTGCGCAATTTATCCAGAGGCAAATCGTCGGCCAGGCGCTTCCACGCTTCGATGCGATAGGGACGCGGCACGTAGACCGATTCGACGCCGCGCAGCGTTACGGCGCGCAAGATGAAAGGCGCGACGGTGGCAGGCAAATCCATGCCTTGCGCCAATCCGCATGCAGCAACTGTGCCGCCATAATTGGTCATGGAAATGACATTGGCCAGCGTGTGGGATCCGACAGTATCAACCGCTGCCGCCCAGCGCTCCTTGCCAAGCGGCTTCGCCGGGCCCGAAAGCTCAGCGCGATCGATGATCTCGGCTGCGCCAAGACCGGTCAGAAAATCAGCCTCATTCAGCCTTCCGGTTGAGGCGATGACATGAAAGCCAAGCTTGGCCAATACCGCGATCGCGACCGATCCGACGCCGCCTGCAGCGCCTGTGACCAGTACAGGACCGGACGCTGGCGTGACGCCCTGCTTTTCCAGCGCCATGACGCAGAGCATCGCTGTATACCCAGCCGTGCCGATGGCCATCGCATCATGGCCGGTCAGGCCGTCGGGCTGGCGGATCAGCCACTCGCCTTTGACGCGCGCATGACCGGCATAGGCGCCGTGGTGGGATTCGCCAACACCCCAGCCGTTCAGCACCACCTTGTCGCCCGCTTGCCATTCTGCGTTCTCAGACGAAATCACCGTCCCAGCCAGATCAATGCCTGGGATGAGCGGCCAGCGTCGCACCACGGGCGCTTTGCCAGTAATAGCCAGCCCGTCCTTGTAATTGACAGTCGTGTGCTCGACCTTGACGAGCACATCGCCGTCCATCAGTGCATCATCGTTCATCTCGACAATGTTGACCGACTGGGTCTTGGCCTCATCGCGCGAGACCAGAATGGCTTTGAAGCTCATGGGCGGTTCCTCCAGTTGGGATGCAAACAGGACAGACGGCAGCCGTACTTGTCAATCCGGCTTTGGTTCATGACCGTTGCGTTCTGCGCGCCAATCCAGAAACTCTTGAAGGATCACCAGCGCAGCGCCGACCGAAATGAAAGCGTCGGCTAGATTGAAGACGGCAAACGACCATTGAGGCGTGTGGAACAGCACATAATCAATCACATGCCCATGGATAGCGCGGTCGATCATGTTGCCCAGCGCCCCGCCGACAATCATGGCGAACCCGGCCCAGGCGGCCAGTTTTTCGTGGGGAGTGCGCGAAGCAAGGAAAAGGACAAATCCGGTGATTGCCAAAGTCAGCGCCACCAGAGCTGCGTCATTGAGACCCCACAACATGGAAAAGGCGATGCCTTGGTTCCAGGTCCGGTAGAGGCTGAGGACCGGCAAGAGATCGACGGCTTCCTGAAACGGCAACCGGGTTTCGACCAGCCATTTGATCAGTTGGTCGCCGGCCACCATGGCAACAACCGCCGTGGCAAAGATAACCCAGCGCTTCATGCCTTATGGTCCGTCTTGAACAGGTGCCGCCGCGTTTCATAAAGCGCAATCCCGGTGGCCACCGCCAGATTGAGGGAATCCGCCTTGCCGTCTTGCGGGATGCGGATCAACTGATCGCAACCTTGCGCCAATGCCGGTGTCAGTCCGCTTTGCTCATTGCCCATGACAAGCAGCAGCGGTTTGCCCGCGTAATTGACGGTCCTGTAATCAACTGACCCTTGCAAATGCGTGCCGACTGCCAAGCCGCCAAATTTTTTGCGAAAATCGAGAAACCCTTGCTCGTTGGCGCGATAGAGCGGAATGGCGAATACCGAGCCCATCGTTGCGCGCACGGTTTCCAAGGCGAAGGGATCGGTTGTTTCGCCGATCAGAATGACGCCGCTTGCCCCGGCCGCGTCAGCGGTGCGGATGATGGTCCCGAGGTTTCCCGGATCGCGCACCCGGTCGAGCGCCACCCAGACCTTGTCCGGCGCCGGGCGTATTTCTGTCAGATCGTGCCAACGCTGGCCAAACACGCCGATCACGCCTTGCGGATTGTCGCGCCGGGAAATGGCGACGAGCACTTTCTCGCTTGCCTCCAGCACCAGCACGCCTCTGGCCAGCGCCCGGGCAGCGGTCTTTGCCGCCAGCGGATTGTCTTTTGCTGCTTTGCCGATAACGAGAATTTTGAGTGTCCAGCCGGCGTCGAGCGCGTCGATTGCCAGTTTCAGCCCTTCGGCGACAAATGTTCCGGATGCATCGCGGTTCTTCTTGAGGGCCAGCGCCTTGATGTCCTTGACCACCGGATTGGCCAGCGAGGTGATCTCCTTCACCTGACCCGGGCGGGGCGCAGCCTCGCTCATTGCGGCACCCATCGGGAAAAAAGCGAGGTGGAGAGCGCCCGTCCGGCGGCCTGCTCGCGCAGGATCAGTTCTCCCGATTCCACCGTGCCGCCCATGCCTGCAAACCGGTCGCGCACCAGCTCGTGGATGGCATAGAACGAAGCGCGGATGGAATAGGCCGTCAGCACCAGCGCCAAGGGCTTTTGCGTCAGGATCGACCGGCAATATTCCACCATTTGCGGCAGATGTTCAAACAATTGCCAGACCTCGCCTCCAGGTCCGCGCCCGAATGCCGGCGGATCCAAAAGGATGATGTCATAGGTTGAACCGCGCCTTGCTTCGCGGGCGACGAATTTCATCGCGTCATCCATGATCCAGCGGATTGGCTTGCCGCTCAGGCGGGCCACATCCTGGTTTTCGCGGGCCCAGCCGATCGCCTTCTTTGACGCGTCGACATGGGTGACTTCCGCACCGGCGCGCGCGGCAATCAGGCTTGCCAAACCGGTGTAACCAAAAAGGTTCAAGACCTTGACCGGACGTTTGGCGCTTTTGATCAGTCCTTCCATGAAGGACCAATGCGCGGCCTGCTCGGGAAAGACACCGACATGGCGAAACGAGGTGAAGCGGCCCAAGTAGGCGAGGCCGTCATGCTCGGTGTTCCAGGTCTCGCCAAGCGCGCCTTTGGGAAATTGCCAGCGGCCCATGCCTTCTTCATCGGTGTTGCCAGTGAAGATTGCGTCCGCCTTGTCCCACTCGGTCCTTGGCAGCGACGGCAGCCAGATGGCCTGCCCCTCTGGCCGTTCAATCCGGTAGGGTCCGTATTGCTCGAGTTTGCGGCCATTGCCGCTGTCAATCAGCGCGAAATCTCGTGTGGGCCGGGTTTCGAGGATCACCGGAACGCGCTCATCCGGCAGCGGGCCTTTGGCGGCTTGCAGCGGCATGGCAACTGCAGCATCCGACCGCGGTCTTGGCGCTTCCGGCTCCTGCACCCGGCGGGACTGGTCCTGCCGTGCGGGTCGGCCCTGTCGGTCTTTCATCGACTATCCGTTTCAGGCAGCGGGAAGGGCCGGCTGGCCGGCGCGCAACGCTGCTTCCCGTGCCTGCGCTTCCTTGCGAAGGCTGGCGATTTCGGCGGCTGCGCGGCGCGCAGCGCTGCGATGGCGGCCTTGCGCCAGCCAGGTGACCGCCGCGCCAAGCACGAGCCCAACCACGAGGCTTGCAAACAGATACATGAACAGCGGCGCGGAAATCGTCAGCATCGGATTTCCCGGCGTAAACGGATCAAAAGTGAACGGAACCACATTGCGGTTCGCCACTGAAAGGGCAATCAGAACAATTGCCAAGGGCACCATGACGATCAACCATACAAACCGGCCCAGCATGCCGTCACCTCTCAAAGGTCAAGACCTTATAAATGACCGGCTTGAATCCGGTCACAAGGCGCCGTTTAAACGGTCCCGCAACTCTTTGCCAGTCTTGAAAAACGGAACCCATTTTTCTTCAACTGCCACTTGCTCGCCGGTCTTGGGGTTGCGACCCGCCCGCGCCGGGCGGTTTTTAACTGAAAAAGCGCCAAATCCGCGCAATTCCACCCGGTTTCCATCGGACAAGGCGTTCGAAATTTCCTCGAAAACCGAATTGACGATGTTTTCGACGTCCCGCTGAAAAAGGTGCGGGTTACGGTCGGCAATGAATTGTACCAGTTCCGACTTGATCATATCGCGTGTCCCTCGCGTAGTTTCCCGTGATCTGCCCTTGGCCGGGCATGTATTTCTTTTTCTTCAATTGCGCCCGGAGCCCGAAGAGTCAACGTCCCAATGCGATACCAGACCCCGGTGAAACAGTTGATCTTGCAGAAATTGCAGGTTTTTTGCACTTTCGCTGATGTCCAGGCCCAGCTGCCGCAAAACAAAAGCATTCAGCGAAGCGCCGAACCATGAGGATACGTTCTCGGCCTCCGGCTTCCACTCGATAATTTCAAGGTCAGCAGCCACACCCTTGGTTTTCAGCCATTCCACCGCCATCTCCTCGCCGCCAAGGCTGTCAACGAGCTTGTTGGCAAGCGCCTGCCTGCCGGTAAAGACTGAACCGTCAGCCAGAGCCAATGTCTGGGTGCGGTCCAGCGGACGGCGGTCGTCGACAATGGCGACAAACCAATCATAACTGTCGAGGATCATGCGGCGGATCATCGACTTTGCTTCTTCGCTGGCGGGCGAGAAGAAATTGGGTTCCGCCTTCAGCGGCGACGATTTGATGGTCTCGACTTTCACGCCGGCGCTGGCAAGCAATTGTGACAGGTCGGGATATTGGAACAGCACCCCGATGGAACCGACAATCGAGGTCTTGCGGGCAACGATGTGATCTGTTGCTGCGGCAATCATGTACCCGGCAGAGGCCGCAAGTGTCCCGACCTGTGCGGTGACCGGCTTCTTGGCCGCCAGCGCACGCACCGATTCATACAGCGCTTCGCCGCCGGCGGTTGATCCGCCGGGTGAATCAATTGCCAGGATCACGCCTTTCACCGATTCCGTTTCACCGGCTTGTTTGATAAGCGCCATCAGCTTTTCGTCTTCGCTGATCGTGCCTTCGATGCGGATTTTGGCAATATGCGGTGCGGACGTCTTTGACCTAAAGCCGCCGTTGGCGGCAAACCATGCGGCGCCTCCAGCTATAATTGCCATGAGGATGGCTGCGATCCGCCAGAAACCGAGCTTGCGCCGCAGTATCCGTCTGTCAATCCAGTTGTCGGCTGCCTGTGACATTGTTTTCCTTCCGCAAACCATTCTCGAAAATGCCGTAAAGTCAGCGATATAGACCACGGCGCGGCGATGGTGACAAGCAAACTCGCCGCACCGTAGTTGCCATGCTGTGGTTTGGCAGCCATGATTGACCGACTTTTATGGAAAGCGGATCGGCACAGATTTGATGTCGCAAACAGGTACGAGAAGCGAAGCGCCGCCAGAATTGCGCATATCCGCGCATCGCCGGGACGCGGACATGTTTGCCGCAGCCAACCGTCATTCAAACCGGGTCCGCGTTTTGAAAGTGGCGATTCCTGCCGTTGCGCTTGCAGGCGCTGCCCTTTTGGCCGCTGCAACGATCTTTCGTCCGGAAATCGCAGCCGGCGTGTCCACTGAGGGCGTCAGCCTGTCAGATGGCCGCATTGTAATGGCCAACCCGAAACTTGACGGAATGACTGGCGACAAGCGGCCCTACAGCATGCGGGCCGAACGGGCCTATCAGGAAGTGAAAAAAGACGGCTTGATCGAACTGGAGACGATCACGGCCGAGATGCCTTTTGGCGCGGAAACAACTGCTCAGCTTGTTGCTGGCGGCGGCTTTTTCGATAATGCCAACAATCTCCTGGATTTGGCGAAGGGCGTGCGTCTGGTCACCAGCGACGGAATGGTCGCCAATCTCCGCTCGGCGCGCATCGACATTGGCAAAAACGGCTTGAGCACAATCGAACCAGTCGATATCACGACCAAAGGCTCGCACATCACTGCCGATACATTCTCGATCAGTGATGGCGGAAAGCTGATGATTTTTGAAAAGCGTGTGCGATTGACGGTTGACCCTAAAAAATTGAACAACACGAGAGTTGGCGTGATTGCGCCAAAGACGGAGTAGCAGGCAATGACATCACTGGCCGCAACAAGACTTGCAGCGCTGGCCGGATTGGCGCTCTTGCTGAGCTCTGCGGCCGTGACTGCCCAATCCTCATCCGAGCGCCTGACCGGCATGAAGCTTTCAAATGACCTGCCGATCCAGATCGAAAGCGACAGGCTTGACGTGCGCGAGGCGGACAGCGTCGCCGAATTCACTGGCAATGTCAGTGTTGTTCAGGACAAGACCCTGCTCAAGGCAGGCAAGCTGATTGTCTACTATGTCAAGGACGGCGGATCAGCAGCCACCGGCTCGTCTGCAATCGACCGGCTGGAAGTGTCCGGCAAAGTCTATGTGAAATCCGAAACCCAGGTCGCCACCGGCGATACGGGCGCGTTCGACATGAAGAGCCAGGTTCTTGTGCTGTCGGGCAGCAAGGTCGTCTTGTCGGAAGGCAACAATGTTGCGGTCGGCTGTAAACTGACGGTCCAGATGAAAACCGGACAGGCCAAGCTTGAGAGCTGCAAGAACGGCGGGCGTGTGTCGATCGTGCTTGACCCCAAAAACAAATAGCAGCGCTCACCAGTGGGACTTTTCAGAAAATCAGCCGCCAGCGATACAGCCGCACAACCGCGGCCCTCGCCCAAATATGAAGGCACGCTGATCGCGCGCGGCCTGTCGAAAAGCTACAAGGGCCGCCAGGTCGTCAACGGCGTCTCCTTCGGCTTGCGCGCTGGCGAAGCTGTCGGGCTTCTGGGTCCCAACGGCGCCGGGAAAACCACCTGTTTCTACATGGTCACCGGATTGGTGCCGGTGGATGAAGGCTCAATTGAAATCGACGGACACGATGTGACGCAGATGCCGATGTACCGGCGCGCGCGTCTGGGGGTTGGCTATCTGCCGCAGGAATCATCGATTTTTCGCGGCCTGTCCGTGGAAGACAACATTCGCGCTGTGCTCGAAGTGGTCGAAAAGAACAAGGTTCGGCGCGAAGCGGATCTCGACGGGCTTTTGGACGAGTTCCACATTGGCCATCTGCGCAAAGCGCCCTCTATCGCCCTGTCCGGCGGCGAGCGGCGCCGGTTGGAAATTGCCCGGGCCTTGGCGTCCCGTCCATCTTTCATGCTGCTGGATGAGCCGTTTGCCGGCGTTGATCCCATCGCGGTTGCCGACATCCGCAATCTTGTGCGCCATCTGACCAGCCGCGGCATCGGCGTCTTGATCACTGACCATAATGTGCGCGAAACACTCGGCCTGATCGACAGGGCCTACATCCTGCACGAAGGTCAGCTGCTGACGCACGGAACGCCCGAAGAAATTGTCGCCAATGCGGATGTGCGACGGCTATACCTTGGCGAACAATTTACCCTTTGATTAACCGGAAAGGCAGGTTTCGTGCCAGTCTTGCGCGTCGAGCTTGACTCGCAAGACACATGCCAGTTTCATGTGCCTTGGGACAAGGGTGAGATTGACTGATGGCACTGGCCGCCAAACTGGCGCTGAAACAATCGCAATCGCTGGTGATGACACCGCAATTGATGCAGTCGATCCGTCTGTTGCAGATGACCCATGTCGAGCTGCAGCACTTTGTCGATGAAGAAATGGAGCGCAATCCGCTTCTGGAACCGGTGGCTGATCCGCCGGATTTTTCTGAAGCGCCAGATGACAATGATGCCGCGGATTTTTCCAGCCCGCAGGATCACGAAGCCGGCGACTGGATGCGGCCTGACATTGCTTCCGCTGCCGAACTGCAAGCCAACTTCGATGCGCCGGTCGACAATCTCTTTCCGGATGATACGCCGCAAGTTTCTGAACTTTCGCCAGATCTGGCCTCGCAGTGGAAAGCGACAACCGCGGGAGCCGGCAACTCTTCAGATGATTTCGATTTTGCCGATGTGCTGGCAAGCCCGGTTACCTTGCGTGATCATGTTGCCGAACAGATTTCCTTCGGCTTTGCTGATATGGGGGAGCGGGCGTTTGCAACCGAATTGGCCGACGGGCTTGATGAATCCGGTTATCTGCGCATGGATGTCCAAGACGCGGCAGCGCGGCTCGGCATGCCGCAAGACCAAGCCATGGAAGTGCTCGAAACCCTCCAAACATTCGATCCGCCCGGTCTTTTTGCCCGCGATCTTGCCGAATGCCTTGCCATCCAGCTCAAGGCGAAAGACCGCCATGATCCAGCTATGCAAGCCATGATTGGCCATCTCGACCTTCTGGCAAAGCGCGATTTCGCCCAGCTCAAACGCATCTGCGGGGTCGACGAGGCCGACCTACTCGACATGTTGGCTGAAATCAGGCTGCTTGAGCCCAAGCCCGGAGCCGGGTTTGCCGGCGGCACAGCTGAAACCATTATTCCTGATGTCAGTGTTCGCGCCGCGCCGGACGGCTCATGGGCAATCGAATTGAATTCCGCCGCTTTGCCGCGTGTTCTGGTCAACCAGACATATTATGCAAAGGTGAGCCGCAGTGCACAAAATACGCAGGACAAGGAATTTCTGTCCGAGTGCCTGCAGACCGCCAACTGGCTTGCACGAAGTCTTGACCAGCGCGCCCGCACGATCCTGAAGGTGGCGTATGAAATCGTCAAACAGCAGGACGCCTTTCTGATCCACGGTGTTTCAAAACTGCGCCCGCTCAATTTGAAGACTGTCGCTGACGCCATCAAGATGCATGAATCGACAGTCAGCCGCGTGACAGCCAACAAATATATGGAAACACCGCGCGGCATTTTTGAATTGCGCTTCTTTTTCACCGCCGCAATTGCTGACGTCGACGGAGGCGAATCGCACTCTGCAGAGGCCGTGCGGCACGATATCCGCCTGATGATCGACGCGGAATCGGCGAAGAATGTGCTTTCGGACGATCAGATTGTCATCCAATTGGCCGGGAAAGGCATCGAAATTGCCCGCCGTACCGTCGCCAAATACCGGGAATCGCTCAATATCGCCTCATCTGTGCAAAGGCGGCGTGAAAAACGCGCCATCGCCAATACAAAAGCCTGAAGCCCTGACTATCTCAGTTTCCGGCGGCGAATTGACATTCAGCGCGGCCTTGCCTATACGCCCGCCCGGACATCCGGTCGGGGCCTTTTGGTCGGTCAGGATACATTCAGGCAGTCAGATAAATGTGCATGCCGCACGGGCAAACCCTGCGGATTGGAATTGCGCCCTGCGCGCACCAATATAAACTCTATGATGCCGCTTCGGCAGATTCGTGAACATAAGGATGAACGCCATGAGCCTCCGCATATCGGGAAAGCACATGGAACTGGGTGACAGCTTCCGCAGCCAGATTTCCAGTCGCATTGGTGATGCAATCGAAAAATATTTTGATGGCGGTTTTTCCGGCCATGTCGTGGTCGAAAAGTCAGGATCGCGCTATGCGGCCGATTGCAATCTCCATTTGGATTCAGGCGTCAATCTGCAGGCCGAAGGCCAGGCGCAGGATCCGCAGAGCGCGTTCGAAAAAGCCTTTGACCGCATCGAAAAGCGGCTGCGCCGCTACAAGCGCAAGCTGAAAGACCGCAATGTCGAAACGCCCCGCGTCGATGATATCGCCTACCGGGTGATGGAAAGCGTTGCCGATGATGACGACATTGAAGTCGCACACGATTATGCTCCGGCAATCGTCGCGGAATCGACCGTGTCGCTGCGGACCTTGAGCGTGGCCAATGCGGTTATGGAACTGGACATGAAGGATTCGCCGGTTTTTGTGTTCCGCAACGCATCCAACGACCATGTCAACATTGTCTACCGGCGCAACGACGGCAACATCGGCTGGATCGATTCCCCTGCCGCCGCTGCCAACAACTGAGGCGCCGGTAAACGGCCAGCCCAACCAGGTTTGACGACAAATGGACCTCAGCGATCTCGTGACGCAGAAAGCGATCCTGCCGGTTATCAAGGCAGGCTCGAAGAAGCAGCTGATGCAAATCGTTTCGGAAAAGGCCGCGCAGATTACCGGCCTGCCCGAACGCGACATCTTTGACACCATCATGCAGCGCGAAAAACTCGGCTCGACCGGCGTCGGCAATGGCATTGCCATTCCGCATGGCAAACTGAAAGCCATCAAATCCATCACCGGCATTTTTGCCCGGTTGGAAACGCCGGTCGATTTCGAAGCGCTCGACGATGAACCGGTCGATCTGGTTTTCTTGCTCCTGGCACCGGAAACGGCTGGCGCTGACCATCTCAAAGCGCTCTCCCGCATTGCCCGCATTCTGCGCGAACCGGACATGGTGGCCAAACTGCGGGGCACGCGCGATGCAGCAGCGCTCTATGCGTTCTTGACCTCGCAGCCGACCAGCCACGCGGCCTGACCGGGCTTATATTGTCCATCCTGCTTCTGCGGAACGGCTTTTCGTGTCAGTTCAGCCAGACCGGCGTGATCTCATTGTCAGATGCCCCTTCCAGAACCGCTGACTGGCGGTCGGACAGGATGATCGGCACGCCATTGGCGGCGAACAGCGCCCAGACGTCAAGTCCCGGCGCGAGTTGCGACAGGGCGGGAAACCGGCGCTGCAAGTCTTCCGACTTCATTTTGCGGATGTAGCCAACTTCGCCGGCGCCAAGGCTGGCAAGCTCAGTCTGCGAAAAGATGATTTTGTGGATCTCGTTCATGTCTTCTGCTCCTTGCCGCTCACTCTGACACGGCAATGTTAATGCGTTGTACCAGTCTTTCCGGTTCCGGACGTTCCAAATCAACCGACAACAGCCCGTTTTTCAGCTCGGCTCCGGCCACACGCATGCCATCAGCCAGCACGAAAGCGCGTTGGAACTGGCGGGCAGCAATGCCCCGATGAAGAAATTCGCGCTCGCCCTCGTCATTTTGGCGGCCGCGAATGACCAGCTGATTGTCTTCCAGTGTGACTTCCAGATCATTGTCGGCGAAGCCGGCCACAGCCAGCGTGATGCGCAGTCGCTCGCCGGTTTTCGTTGGTTCAAGCCGCTCGATGTTGTAGGGCGGATAACCATCGCCTGATTTGGCGACACGCTCCAACGTGCGTTCAACGGCGTCAAAGCCAAGCAGGAGCGGGTTGGAGAAAGCAGTTACACGGGTCATCTCAGTCAAGTCCTTGTCAATAAGCGACTCTTGCCGGACAAACCCCGAAGGCATTTGCCCGACTTTGAAAGATATGGTCTCTAAGGCGTCTGCGTTCAAGCGGCGAAAGCAACAGAATAAGAAGGGCTGACAAATGGCGCGCAAAATCATCATCGACACCGATCCGGGACAAGACGACGCCGTTGCGATCCTTCTGGCGCTTGCCAGCCCTGAACTTGATGTCGTCGGCATCACTGCCGTTGCAGGCAATGTGCCGTTGGCGCTGACTGAAAGGAATGCCCGGAAGATCTGCGAATTGGCTGGAAGGCCTGACATGAAAGTCTATGCAGGCGCCATCCGCCCGCTGGTGCGTCCTCTGGTCACGGCCGAATATGTGCATGGCAAGACCGGGCTTGACGGTCCGGACCTGCCTGAGCCGACAATGGCTTTGCAGGCGCAGCATGGTGTTGATTTCATTGTCGAGACGATCAGAGCCAACCCGGAGGGAACAATTACGCTTTGCCCGCTCGGGCCGCTGACCAATGTTGCGCTGGCGCTGATCAACGCGCCTGATATTGCGCCAAAGTTGCGCGAAATCGTGCTGATGGGCGGCGGCTTTTTCGAAGGCGGCAATGTCACGCCCGCCGCCGAGTTCAATATCTATGTCGATCCGCATGCCGCCGAAGTGGTGCTGAAGTCCGGCGTGCCCATCGTGATAATGCCGCTGGATGTCACCCATAAGGCGCTGACAAGCCGCGTGCGCGTTGAGCGGTTCCGTGCCATGCGCACCACGGTTGGCGATGCAACGGCTGCCTTGCTTGATTTTTTTGAACGCTTTGACGAGCAGAAGTACGGCACCGACGGCGGTCCGCTGCACGATCCCTGCGTCATCGCCTATCTGTTGAAACCAGACCTGTTCAAAGGCCGCTTCTGCAATGTCAAAGTCGAAACCGCGTCAGAACTCACCATGGGCATGACGGTCGTGGACTGGTGGCATGTCACCGGCCGCGAAGCCAATGCCACGGTGATGCGCGAGATTGACGATGAAGGGTTTTTTGCACTGCTGACTGAGCGGATTGGCAGGCTTTAATCGGGTCCACTTAGTCCCAACCACCATATCACATAGTATGTCCACTATCTGGGCTCGACTTTCCCACTGGGGGCCGCAGGCATAACCAAGTGGTTCTATGACCGACATCGACAACCAAAGAATGGCAAGCGTACGCTTATCTCCTGAGTGGGGTTACTGCGGCGGACCTGAGCACAGCGCACGCCCATGCCCCATTGATGACTGCGGTGAAGAATCGCAGCGAGAGGTTTGGCTGCCGGGCGGCGGCGCGGAGGCGGCATGGTTCGCCGGCCAAGCCGACCACGCCGTGCCACGTTCATCGCCTGTTGCGGTCCCCGCATTTCCCTGCAACGCTTGCACCAGCAAAGGAGACTGCCATGGCAGACCCACAGGAGGTTTTGAATTTTTGGTTGGGCGAGATCGGCCCTGACGGCTGGTATGCCGGGGGCGAGGCAATTGACTCCGTCTGCCGCGACCGTTTTGGCCGGCTCTGGGCTGCGGCCCATGACGGCGGCCTCGACCATTGGGTTGACGGCGCCATCGGTACGCTGGCCTATCTGATCGTCACCGACCAGTTTGCGCGCAATATCCATCGCGGCACGGCGCTTGCTTTTTCCACCGATGCCCGGGCGCTGACCGCGGCGCGCAAGGCTGTGAATGCCGGCTGGGATATGATGACAGCAGAACCCGAACGCCAATTCTTCTACATGCCATTTGAACATTCAGAAGATCCCGCCAATCAGGCGCTCGCGGTGCAGCTCCTTGCCGAAAGGCTCCAGTCCAGTCCGGACCTTGCCCTTCACGCCCGCGCGCATCAGGAAATTATCCGCCGCTATGGCCGCTTCCCTACCCGCAATGAAGCCCTCGGGCGGACCAGCTCCGCTGAAGAGCGGGCCTATCTCGACGAGGGTGGTTATGGCGCATTGGTGGCGGCAATGAAAAGCCATGCATCCGGCGCATAGGGCTGCGACAAGTCTGGCTTTGCCAAGGCGCGGGAATAGCTGACTGGAAAACTGCAATCCATTTTCCAAAAAGCTCAGTCATCACTCACCCGCCCGCGGTTCTTCTTGATCGTCCCTCGTCCGGTCTTTTCCTTCAGCCTTCGCTCGATTGCGCCTTTGGATGGCTTGGTTTTGCGGCGCGGCGGCGGGGGCGGCTCTGCGGCCTTGGCAATCAGTGCGGCCAGCCGGTCGCGTGCGTCTTGCCGGTTGCGATCCTGGGTTCGAAACTTGTCGGCAAAGACGATGATCTCACCGTCCTTGGTGGCGCGCTGACCGGCGAGCGCAATCAGGCGGATGCGCACTGTTTCGGGCAAATCTGCCCGGTCCAGCACCAGGCGCAGTTCCACAGCCGTTGCCACCTTGTTGACATTCTGGCCCCCGGGCCCCTGGGCGCGGGTGAACTTTTCATCGACCATCTCCTCGGTGATGACGATGCCGCGGCCTTGAAAGATCGGTTCGCTGGTCATGGCGACACCCCTTGACTGGTCTGGCAAACATTTGGACGCGATGGACGCAAAAGAAAAGCCCTGCCAGCGGGATCATGCCGGCAGGGCCTCTTGGGTTGACGCAATTTTGGGGACCGGTCGGAGGGACCGTGTGCGTCAGCCTGTCCTATTCGGCAGCATCGAGCCAACGCGGCGCAGCGCCAAGCACTGATGCATCCACATGGGTTTCGAACTTGGCGAAATTATCAATGAACATGCCAGACAGCTTCCTGGCCTGACGGTCGTAGGCCAGTCTGTCCTGCCAAGTAGAGCGCGGATCCAGGATCGAAACATCCACACCATCCAAGGCAAGGGGAACCTGGAAGCCAAAGTTCGGATCGGTGCGGAAATCGGCCTTTTTCAACGAACCGTCCAAAGCCGCAGCCAAAAGCGCGCGGGTTGCCTTGATCGGCATGCGCTTGCCCGTACCGTAAGCGCCGCCAGTCCAGCCGGTATTGACCAGCCAGCAATCCGCCTTGTGTTCGGCAATCAGTCTGCGCAGCAAATTGCCATATTCTGAAGGGTGGCGCGGCATGAAGGGAGCGCCAAAGCAGGTTGAAAAGGTTGCTTCCGGTTCAGTCACACCCTTTTCCGTGCCGGCAACCTTGGCGGTGTAGCCGGAGAGGAAGTGGTACATCGCCTGCGCCGGCGTCAGCCTGGCAACCGGCGGCAGGATGCCGAAAGCGTCGGCAGTCAGCATGATGATGTTCTTCGGATGCCCGCCGCGTCCGGTGTCGCTGGCATTGGGTATGAAATGCAGCGGATAGGCGCAGCGGGTGTTTTCGGTCAGCGAGCCGTCATTGAAATCCGGATCGCCGTTGGCGTCGAGAACGACATTTTCCAGCACTGTTCCGAAGCGTTGGGTGGCGGCATGGATTTCCGGCTCGGCTTCTGCCGACAGCCGGATAGTCTTGGCATAGCAGCCGCCTTCGAAATTGAAGATGCCGTCCGGCCCCCAACCATGCTCGTCATCGCCAATCAAGGTGCGCGACGGGTCAGCCGACAATGTTGTCTTGCCAGTGCCTGACAGGCCGAAAAACACGGCGGCATCGCCATTCGGCCCTTCATTGGCCGAACAATGCATCGGCATCACGCCTTTCTCCGGCAAGATGTAATTGAGAGCGGTGAACACCGATTTCTTGATTTCGCCGGCGTAGGATGTGCCGCCGATCAAAACGATCATCTTGGTCAGATCGACCGCGATCACTGTCTCGGAGCGGCAGCCGTGGCGTGCGGGATCCGCCTTGAACGAGGGCAGATTGATGATTGTGAATTGCGCCTCAAAGGTTTGCACTGTTGCCGCGTCCGGGCGGATCAACAGGTTGCGGATAAACAGCGAGTGCCATGCATGCTCAGTGATCACCCGGGTTTTCAGCGCCAGGCTTGCGTCGGCCCCGCCGATCAAGTCCTGCACGAACAAGTCCTTGCCCTTCACATGGGCAAGAAAATCCAGATGGAGCCGGTCAAATGAGGCACGGTCCATTGGTTTGTTGTTGTCCCACCAGATATGCGGCTCGTTGTTCCCGTCCCGGACTATGAATTTGTCCTTGGCCGAACGGCCGGTGTGTTGGCCGGTCAGCGCGACAAGTGCACCCTGTGCCGAAAGCTCTGCTTCCTTGCGTGAAACCGCCAGTTCAACCAGATCCGTTTCGGACTGATTGTAATAGGCGGTGGCATAACCCTTCAGTCCCGAATGATCGAGGGTGAAGTTCTGGTTGAATGTGCCGGTATCCGTCATGGCTCTGCCCGTTTTGAAAACGCGCGCCGGTTGTGACGCGTGTTCGGCACAAGTCAGAAAAGATCAATAGATTCAAATATTTAATCGATTTAAAAATTTTAAAAAACGTTCAATCGGTTTAAATTGCTGCTTCAAGCGGTGGATTTTGGAATTTGTTAAGACTTTGGTAAGGATAACGCCGGGGACTTGGATGAAAGGTGGGCGCGGCAAGATCGATGCTGCTGCGCCACATTTTGTGCCACAATTGTCCTGCAACGCTCCGCCGCTCCCTCTCTTACACAGGAAAGCGGCCCGATGAAGGATATGAACGGCATGCACACGATCGCGCTCGTGGACGACGACCGCAACATTCTCACCTCCGTCTCGATTGCGCTGGAGGCGGAGGGCTATCGTGTCGAGACTTACACCGATGGCGCATCAGCACTCGAAGGCCTGCAGCAGCGGCCGCCCAACCTTGCCATCTTCGATATCAAGATGCCGCGGATGGATGGCATGGAACTGTTGCGGCGTTTGCGGCAAAAGTCGGATCTCCCCGTGATTTTCCTCACCTCCAAGGACGAAGAGATCGACGAGTTGTTCGGCCTGAAAATGGGCGCGGATGATTTCATCACCAAGCCGTTTTCGCAGCGCCTTTTGGTTGAACGGGTCAAGGCTGTGCTGCGCCGGGCAGCGGCACGCGAGAATTCCGCCTCCGGCGGCGCTGCCAAGGCCGGGACGGATGCGTCCCGCACCATTGAGCGCGGCCAGCTTCTGCTCGACCAGGAGCGCCATACCTGCACCTGGGACGGCAAGCCTGTGACGCTGACCGTCACGGAATTCCTCATACTCCTGTCGTTGGCGCAGCGTCCGGGCGTCGTCAAAAGCCGCGATGCCCTGATGGATGCGGCCTATGATGAACAGGTCTATGTTGACGATCGCACCATCGACAGCCACATCAAGCGCCTGAGAAAGAAATTCAAGGTCGTCGATGACGACTTTGACATGATCGAAACGCTTTACGGGGTCGGCTACCGGTTCCGCGAGGCTTAAGCCGGAGGACCGGCGCGGAAGGGGCGATGAGCGCCGAGATACAAAAAGCCAGCCAAAGAGCAAGCGCTGCCCGCGCGCCGCGGCTGGCGTTTTTGTCACGCCTGTTCAAACCGGTGCGGCGGGTGCTTGGCCATTATGTTTTTTCTTCGCTGACGCGGCGCATTCTGGTGCTCAATCTGGCGGGCCTTGCCGTTCTGGTCTCGGGTATCTTGTATCTCAACCAGTTCCGTGAGGGCTTGATTGACGCGCGTGTCGAAAGCCTGATGACGCAGGGCGAAATCATCGCCGGCGCTATTGCTGCGTCCGCGACGGTCGATACCAATTCGATCAGCATCGATCCGGAAAAGCTGCTCGAATTGCAGGCCGGCGAAAGCATTTCGCCATCGTCCGATTCGATTGACGCGCTGGAATATCCGATCAACCCGGAGAAAATCGCCCCAGTCCTGCGCCGCCTCATATCACCGACCCGCACCCGTGCCCGGCTGTTTGACCGTGACGCCAATCTTATGCTGGATTCGCGCCACCTGTATGCCGGCGGCCAGGTTCTCAAATATGACCTCCCGCCTCTGACGCCGGACGATGAAAGCCTGTGGGACCGCGCGGTCAATGCAGCCTATTCGCTGTTTTCGCACAGCAATTTGCCGATCGACAAGGAAATTCCTGGCGCAAACGGCTCGGTTTTTCCCGAAGTGATGAGTGCCCTGACCGGCAGTCCGGCCACGATCGTGCGCCTTTCGGAACAGGACGAAATGGTTGTTTCGGTGGCCATTCCCGTGCAGCGCTTCCGCGCCGTTCTGGGCGTGCTGCTCTTGTCCACGCAAGGCGGCGACATTGACCGGATCGTGGCGGCAGAGCGCGGCGCCATCTTCCGCGTGTTTGCCATTGCCTCGTTTGTCACGGCCCTCCTCTCCCTGCTTTTGGCTTCAACCATCGCCAATCCTTTGCGCCGTCTGGCAGCAGCGGCAGTCCGGGTGCGCCACGGGGTCAAGTCGCGTGAGGAAATTCCGGACTTTTCCGACCGCCAGGACGAGATCGGCAATTTGTCCACGGCGCTGCGTGACATGACCCGGGCGCTTTATGCCCGCATGGACGCGATCGAAAGCTTCGCTGCCGACGTCAGCCACGAGCTGAAGAATCCGCTGACCTCGCTGCGCAGCGCGGTTGAAACGTTGCCGCTGGCAAAGACCGAAAGCTCGCAAAAACGGCTGATGGATGTGATCCAGCATGACGTGCGCCGTCTGGACCGGCTGATCACCGACATTTCCGATGCCTCGCGCCTGGATGCCGAGCTGGCACGCGATGATGCCAAGCGGCTTGATCTTGGCAAGCTTCTGGAAAATATCGTCGGCGCAGCGCGCGACGTGCGGCGCTTCAAGGATATCGCCCTGTCATTGACCCAATCGAAACCGCCGCAGGGCGCCAAGGGCTTCTTCGTCACCGGCCATGATTTGCGCCTCGGGCAGGTTGTCACCAACCTGATCGAGAACGCCCGCTCCTTTGTGCCCGACCCTGGCGGCCGTGTGGACATCAAGCTGGCCCAGGCCGGCGACACCGTGCGCATACTGGTCGAGGATAATGGCCCCGGCATCCGCGCCGAGACGGCTGACCGCATTTTTGAGCGTTTCTACACCGACCGTCCGCAAAACGAAGCCTTTGGCCAGAATTCCGGCCTTGGCCTGTCGATCTCGCGGCAAATCATCGAAGCGCACAATGGCACGATTACAGCCGAGAACATGGTGGATGGCGCGACCGGCGCGATCACCGGCGCGCGCTTTGTGGTCAAATTGCCCGCGAGCCGCAAGGCATGACCAGTCCAGTTGCGACTATCCACGCCAGCGCGCTAGTGATTGAAGGCACCGGGATTTTAATTCTCGGCCCGTCCGGCGCGGGAAAATCGGCGCTTGCGCTTGATTTGATCGACCAGTGCCGCCTGAGGTCCGTTGAAGCCGCGCTGATCGGCGATGACCGCATCATTGTCGGGCAAAGCGATGGAACCCCTTTTGCCCAGGCGGCGCCTCAACTGGAAGGTCTCATCGAGGTGCGCGGCTCGGGCATTCACAAGATCAGCCATGTCGCCATGGCGCCTTTGCATCTTGCCGTGCGCCTTGTGCAAGAACGCGATGCCGTGCGCATGCCGGACAGGGCGGCGCAAGAAATTGCCCCCGGCATTTTCCTGCCATTGCTGTTGCTGCCGCAGGGTCAGGCGGCAGTCAGGGCAGTACTGGCGCATTTGGGCCGCTATGGCGGTGTTGAATCCAGCGAAAAATGATCTGCCTTAGTGTGCAGTGCGAAAAAACCCTTGCCTTGAGCGTTCGCCTGAACAAGATAGCCGCCTTGCCTCGGCGAAAGGGGCGCGGCCTGCCGGAGGATAACCGGCTGCCGCACAGACACCCGGAAAACGGGGCACGACGGGAGAGTTTCTGAATGATCGGACTCGTGCTGGTCACGCACGGACGGCTGGCGGATGAGTTCCGCAACGCGGTCGAACATGTAGTCGGCCGCCAGGAGCATTTCGCTACCGTCTGCATCGGCCCTGATGACAATATGGAAAACCGGCGTGACGACATTCTGGCGGCGGTTTCGACCGCCGATGCAGGCGCCGGTGTGATCATCCTCACCGATATGTTCGGCGGCACGCCTTCAAACCTTGCCATTTCCGCCATGAGTCCGGGAAAAGTGGAAGTGATTGCCGGGGTCAATCTGCCGATGCTGATCAAGCTGGCCAAAGTGCGCCTGACTGGCGACATGCCGACGGCGCTCAAAGAGGGGCAGGAAGCCGGCCGCAAATACATCAATGTGGCAAGCCAGCTCCTGTCGGGGAAATAGGCCGGGCAATCATGGGGGAAGATGTGTTGGTCCGGGAATTTGAGATCGTCAACAAACGCGGGCTGCATGCGCGCGCTTCCGCAAAATTTGTCACGCTTGTGTCTGATTATGATGCGGTCCTCCACGTGGAAAAGGATGGCGCGAAAGTCGGCGGTGATTCCATCATGGGCCTGATGATGCTGGCCGCTTCGCCCGGCTGCTGCATCACCGTCTCTGCCTCCGGCCCTCAGGCAAAAGAGGCGCTGGATGCGCTTGGCGCTCTGATTGCCGACAAGTTTGGCGAAGGCGAGTAGTGCAAATGCCTTCTTGCGCCGCCAGGATTGCCAAGCATTCGAATCAAGCAGCCCATGTGCAATATCGTTACCATAAGCCCTTTTCCTGAAACCTTTCCCTAAGCCTTGTGTGTCACCCTCGCCCAACTTCACATCAAGCCGGGCAGGGGCAATGGAAGACGAATTCTCATTTCGCCGCGAGAGTGATGTGGCTTCAACAGACGCCAAAACTGGATTGGCCAACCGGCGGCGGTTTTTCGACAAGGTCGAAAAGCTGCTGACGGACCGCGCTGATGATCCGGCGCCCTTTGCCATTGCCCGTGTCGGCCTCGACGGCTTCAAGCCGGTCAATGACCTTTATGGACGGGCGGCGGGTGATTCGATCCTGCAGCAGGTCGGCATGCGGTTGCGTGCTGCTGTTGACGAGCATGGCTTGGTGGCGCGCTACTCCGGCGATGAGTTTGCGGTGCTCTATCCGATGGTGTTCCGCCGCGAGGACGCCAAGTCGCATGGCGAGATGTTGTCGGAAATCCTGGCCGCGCCTTACGACCTTGGCGAACGGACGGCGCGCCTGTCTGCATCAGTCGGCATTTCGATGTTCGAAGATGCAGACGAGACGGTCGAGGAACTGTTGCGCAAGGCTGATTCAGCGCTGTATCACGCGCGCCGGCGCGGTTCGGGGCGCACTTTGGTCCATTCGCGCGAGATGGAAGAGGCGGCCAAGCGGCTGACCCGCATCGAGCAGGCGCTGCGCCGGGCAGTATCTGCCGAGGAAGTTGAACCGTTCTTTCAGCCGATTGTTGATCTGAAAAGCCAGGAGACAGTCGGGTTTGAATGCCTCGCCCGCTGGACCGATCCGGATCTCGGTTTTGTCTCGCCTGTCGTGTTCATTCCCATCGCCGAGGAGACCGGCATCATCGTGCCGCTGACGCAGTTGCTGCTGCGCAAGGCAACGATTGCCGCTGCCGGATGGCCGGCGCACATGTTCCTGTCGTTCAACCTTTCGCCGGTGCAGCTGGAAGATCCCAACACCGGCAAGGCGGTATTGGCAGTCCTCAAGCGCACCGGGTTTGACCCGCGCCGGCTTGAGATTGAAATCACCGAGACCGGCGTCATGTCCGATCCGGTGACTGCCGAGGCGATTGTGACGGATCTGCGCGATGCGGGCGTACGGGTATCGCTCGATGATTTCGGCACCGGCCAGTCGTCGCTGGGGCGGCTGCGCGAATTCAAGTTCGACAAGCTGAAGATCGACCGCGCATTTGTCTCTTCAATCCTCAGCGACCGGCCCTCCGAGCATATCGTCAAGGCGATCCTGGCCATGTGCGAGGGGCTTGGCATCTCGACCATCGCCGAGGGCATTGAAGAACAGGGGCAGGCCGACAGGCTGATCCAGTTTGGCTGTTCAGGCGGACAAGGTTATCTGTTCGGCAAGCCGGTCGATGCCGATGCAACGCTCGGCTATCTCAACGACGCCTACCGCGGCGCGTCTCGGGCGTCGGGAAGCTAAGTTCCACAAAACGTCTTGGTGACACGTTCTTCCGGGCTCGGCGGGCGCTGCAGGTCCGCGTGCTCCGGCTGATCGTCAAACGGCGCCGCCAGCACATCGGCCAGCCGGTGGAATGCCGTAAAGTCCCCGCTGTCCTCGGCGGCGCGGATGGCTTCTTCAATCCGGTGATTGCGCGGGATGAAGGCCGGGTTGACTGCGTTGATGATTTGCGATGCAACCGCCGGGTTAGATCCTTCCGCTGCGAGCCTGCCGGTCCACTCTTCGAGCCATGCCGCAACTGTTTGTTCGTCGGCAAACAAACTTGCAAAGCTTGATCTGCCTTCTGTGTTTTCGACCTGCGCCAATGCGCGCATGGCGATTGTGTAATCCACACTCTGCAGCTGCATCTGGTCCAAAAGCTGCTTGATCAATTCGGCATCGCCGTCTTGCGCAGTGTTGAGCCCAAGTTTCCGGCGCATAACCACAAGGCGTTCCGCCTCGAACAGCGCCGGGAAGCCTTCAAGAACAGCGGTCAGCGCCGCCACGGCCTTGTCCTGATCTTCGTCCATCAGCGGCACCAGCGTTTCGGCCAGCCGTGCCAGATTCCACTGGGCGATCAGCGGCTGGTTGGAGAAGGCATAACGGCCATTCTGGTCAATCGATGAAAACAGCGCGTGCGGATCGTAATGATCCATGAAAGCGCAGGGGCCGAAATCGATGGTTTGTCCGGACACGGCCATGTTGTCGGTGTTCATCACGCCGTGGACAAAGCCGAAACCGGTCCATTGGGCGATGAGCTTTGCCTGCGCGGCGCATACCGCCTCAAAAAACGGCAGATAGGGCTGCGGGGCCGCTGCAACATCCGGGTAATGGCGGGCAATGGCATGATCGGCCAGGCGCTTGACTGAGGCCACATCGCTGCGCGCGGCAAAAAACTGGAACGTGCCGATGCGGATGTGACTGGCGGCAACGCGGGTGAAGACCGCTGCCGGTTTTTCGGTTTCACGAAACACCGTATCGCCCGTCGCCACGGCGGCGAGCGCGCGTGTTGTTGGAACGCCCGCCGCGTGCATGAATTCTGAAACCAGATATTCGCGCAGCACCGGTCCCAGCGCCGAGTGACCGTCGCCGCCGCGCGAGAACGGCGTGCGTCCAGCGCCTTTGAGCTGAATGTCGCGGCGTTTGCCGCTGTTATCGATCACTTCACCAATGAGGATGGCGCGCCCGTCGCCGAGCTGCGGCGAGAAATGCCCGAACTGGTGGCCCGCATAGGCCATGGCCAGCGGCTGCGCTCCATCGGGCAGTTCATTGCCGCAAAAGCGCGCCGCGAGCCGATCATCGTTGTCACCTGCGGCTTCAACTCCAAGCTCACGCGCCAGCGCATGGTTGAAGCGGATCAGCTGTGGCAGCGGCGCATGGGCAGGCATGGCTTTCAGCCAAAGCCCCTCAAGGTCACGCGCATAGCTGTTGTCAAACGCAAAATCTGTCATGGCCCATAGTTGGACCGGCAGCCGCTCGGTTTCAAGGCTCAGCGGATGCGAAGGTCTGTCTTCGGATCAAACAGGAATGCCTGCGCCGGATCAAAGCCGGTCTTGAGCGTTGTTCCCTCGACCGACGAACGTCCGTCGCGCAATTCGACGGTCAGAGCCGAGCCGTCCTGCGCATGGGCATAGGCATAGGCTTGGCCGCCAAGGTTTTCGACCACGTCGATGGCTGCCGAAAACTTGGCTGAGCCGGCGCTATCGAAATGTTCCGGGCGCACCCCAACCATGACATCCTGTCCTTCCGACACAGTGTCCGTGACCTTCTTGTCAAACGTGACATTGACCGCAGGAACACTGATTGCCGCCTTGCCGCCTGCCGCTTTGGCGACTTTGCCGGCCAGAAAGTTCATCTTCGGCGAACCGATGAAACCGGCGACAAACAGATTGTCCGGATTGGCATACAATTCCAGAGGCGCGCCGACTTGTTCGATCTTGCCAGCCCGCAGCACGACAATCTTGTCGGCCAGCGTCATCGCTTCCACCTGATCATGCGTCACATAGATCATCGTCGCCTTCAGCTGCTTGTGCAGCTTGGCGATCTCAAGGCGCATCTGCACCCGCAGTTCCGCGTCAAGGTTCGACAGCGGCTCATCAAACAGGAAGACTTTCGGTTCGCGCACGATGGCGCGGCCGATGGCAACGCGCTGGCGCTGGCCGCCAGACAATTGCTTGGGCTTGCGCGCCAGCAGCTGGTCAAGATGCAGGATTTTTGACGCCTTGCCGACCCGCTCAGCAATCACCTGCCGGTCTGTGCCCGTCATCTTCAGGCCAAAGCTGATGTTTTCTTCAACCGTCATGTGCGGATAGAGCGCATAGGACTGAAACACCATGGCAACGCCGCGGTCGGCAGGTTCGACGTGGGTGACATCCACGCCGCCAATCGAAATGTGGCCGCCGGTGCAATCCTCCAGCCCTGCAACCAGCCGCAGCAGTGTCGACTTGCCGCAGCCGGAGGGGCCGACGAAGACGGTGAATTCGCCGTCTTCAATGTCGAGGTTGACGCCATGAATGATGTGCACGGTGCCGAATGATTTGCGAACATCTCTGAGTGCAAGTCCGGACATGTTTTTCCTCCCTAGACAAAATTTCAGTTTCGTGGCGATAGCCGCGCATTGACTTCATCCGACAGCTCCGATGCCGCTTCGCGCACCAGCGGCGCCCAGGCCTGCAACTGTTTCATCGATACCCGGAACGCCGGGGCGGTCAGGGATATGCCGGCCGCCAGATGCCCGTCGTGCGCGCAGACCGGCGCGGCGACACAATGGATGCCCGGTTCATGCTCTTCGCGGTCATAGGCGTTGCCGTCGCGGCGGATGTCATGCAATTCGGCAATGACGGCGTCGATGCTGACCAGTGTGGTTGGCGTGTGCTTTTTGAACACCGTCTTGGACAAGAGCTTGCGCACAACATCATCTTCAAGTGTGGACAGCGCTGCCTTGCCGACGCCTGTGCAGTAGGTCGGCGAGGCGTTGCCGATCTGGCTGTGCATGCGCACGGTCTGGCGGCTTTCGACCTTGTCGAGATAGACCACTTCCGTGCCGGACAGGACGCCCAGATGCACCGTCTCGCCGGTGGCATCGTGCAGGCGGCGGATCACCGGTTCAGCGATTTCGCGGAAACGGTTGCGTGACCAGCTCTTGGAAGCAAGGCGCAGCAGCCTAAGGCCCAGTTCGTAGGTCTGGTCGCGGCCTACCGAGATGAGCCCCTCATCCATCAGGTTTTTCAACTGACGGTGCAAGGTGCCGCGCGGTTGTTTGATCAAGGGCAATAAATCAGTGAAGCGCAGCGGGACGGGCGAGGATGCGATGACTTCAAGCACATCCATAGCCTTGCCGAGCGTACCGGTGTCCCGGTCCGTCAGGCTTAGGGCCGCGCTGTCCGGCGCGTCCAGATCTGGTCTGGCGTTCAAGATTCATTCCTCCCGCAAGCTGGCCACTCTCCTCAAAGGCCGCTTGACATTTTCCACGATATGGCATGTAAATTCCACTTAGTCAAACCAAGTTCCAAATAATGGAATTTTGATCATGGCTGACGCCTGCCATTCAAACGCATCCGGCGCCGCGTTTCAGCTCCGGAGGATGGCTCTGAAAACATCACGGTTAACCTTGGGAGGAACAACCGACATGAACATCAAACTGAAAGCCATGCTTCTCGGCACAGTTGCCGTCGCCGTTTTGGCCGGCACTGCCTTTGCCCAGGACAAGCGCATCCTGAAATACAATGCCGACTTCGATCCGACGCCTTTGAAGGCTTTTGAAGCGTTGATCGCCGACTTTGAAGCTGCAAATCCCGAAGTTGATGTTGTTCTGACAAACTTCGACCACGAAGGCTACAAAACGGCCATTCGCAACTTCCTGACTGCCGACTCGCCGGATCTGGCCAACTGGTACGCCGGCAACCGCATGGCGCCATTTGTGAAAGCCGGCCAATTCCAGGACGTCACTGATGTCTGGGAAGCCAATGGCTTTAACGAGCAGCTGGCCTCGTCGGTCGGCTCGATGACCATCGACGGCAAAAAGTGGGGCGTTCCCTATACCTACTATCAGTGGGGCATTTACTACAACAAGGACGTCTACAAGAAGGCCGGCGTGACCGAGCCGAAGAACTGGGCCGAGTTTGTCGCCAATTGCGAAAAGATCAAAGCCGCCGGCGCTGACTGCCTGACCACGGGATCCAAAGCCCTTTGGCCGGTTGCGGGCATCTTCGACTATATGAACCTGCGCACCAACGGCTATGAGTTCCACATGGACCTGACGGCAGGCAAGGTCGCCTGGACCGACCCGAAAGTGAAAGCCACTTTCGCCGAATGGGCAAAGATCGTTCCCTACATGACCGCAAATCATGCTGCCATCGATTGGCAGGATGCCGCCGCGCTGCTCGTTCAGGGCAAGGCTGCGAACTACGTCATGGGCAACTTCGCCGTTGCAACGTTTAAGGAAGGCGGCATGACCAACGACAACCTCGGCTTCCTGGTGTTCCCGGAAATCACACCGGGCGTGCCGCGTGCCGAAGAAGCGCCGACCGACACAATCCATATTCCGGCCGGCGCGAAGAACGTTGACGATGCCAAGAAGTTCCTCGCCTTTGTCGGTTCAGCGGACGTGCAGACCAAGCTGAATGCGGCGCTCGGTCAACTGCCGACCAACGCCAAGTCGACGGTGGGTGATGATCCGTTCATCAAGGCAGGCTTTGAAACAGTCTCGACTGCCAAAGGCGTAGCCCAGTTCTTTGACCGTGACGCTCCTGCCGAAATGGCAAAGATCGGCATGGAAGGCTTCCAGGAATTCATGATCAAGCCTGAAAATGTTGATGCAATCCTCGCGCGCCTCGAAGAAGCACGCGGCCGCATCTATAAATGAGCGACACCGGGGGCGGTTTTGTGCCGCCCCCTTTTTTGCCCAGGCATTCGGAAAAAACCATCCGGCGCATCGCGTGGGCCCGTCAATTCAGGTGCATGGCAACTTGAGACAAACCGTATCACAAAACCAATCGGGAACGCGCTTCAGGTCGTGAGCGGACGTCGTTTGGAGGACACAAATGGCCACAGATACGTTCAATTCGACGCCGCAGTCATGGTGGAAAAAGAACCAGCGGGCGCTTGCGCCATGGCTGTTTCTTGCGCCAGGCGTGCTGATGTTTCTGATTTACGTGATCTCGCCGATCATCCAGTCCATCTGGCTGTCCTTCTATGATTGGGACGGGCTGGGCGCAAAGACATGGCTTGGCCTTGCCAACTACCGCGAGCTCTTCGGTGATGAAGCATTCTACACCTCGCTCAAGAACAATGTGATCTGGCTTGTCCTGTTCATGCTTGCGGTTCCCGCCGGCCTGTTCATCGCCATCTTCCTCAATCAGACGGTGACCGGCATCCGCCTGTACAAATCGCTGTTCTTCTTTCCTTTCGTCATCAGCCAGGTTGTCGTCGGTCTGATTTTCTCCTGGTTTTATGCACCGAACTTCGGGCTTCTCTATCTGTTGATCGAGTGGCTGACCGGCACGGGCATCGCCTTCCTGGCGGATCCAGACAAAGTCACCTACGCGCTGGTGGCCGCTGGTCTGTGGCCGCAGATCGCCTATTGCATGATCTTGTATCTGACCGGCCTCAACAATGTTTCGCCCGACCAGATTGAGGCTGCGCGGCTGGATGGCGCGCGCGGCTGGAAGATCCTGTGGCATGTGATCATACCGCAGCTGCGCCCGGCGACATTTATCGCCGTCGTTGTCACCGTCATCGGCGCTTTGCGCTCTTTCGATATCGTTTCGATCATGACCGATGGCGGGCCTTACGGCTCCTCGCGCGTCCTGTCTTTTTACATGTATGAGCAGGCGCTATCCGAATATGGCTACCGCATGGGTTATGGCGCGGCGATCGCCGTCATCCTTTTTGCCATCATGATGGTCTTCATTACCGGGTTTATCTGGAAAATGATCCGTGACGAACGGTCGGGAGGCTGAAGCCATGTTTCCAACACCTGTCGCCAAAACCTCGCAGACCATGCAGTGGCTTTACGCCGCCGCGTTGCCAGTTGCGCTTTTCCTGTGGTTGTTGCCTTTGCTCGGTGTGGCCCTGACGTCCGTGCGCCCGGCATCGGATCTTGCCCAAGGCAATTATTTCGGCATTCCCTCGACATTTGCCTGGAACAATTACGTCGACATTTTTCTCAATACGCCGCTGTGGAAGTACATCCGCAATTCGTTTTATGTGACAATCCCGACGGTTATCGGCACTGTCGCATTGTCATGCATGACAGGCTTTGCCCTGGCGGTCTACAAGTTCAAGTCCAACCTGCTTTTGTTTTTCATGTTTGTGGCCGGCAACTTTGTGCCGTTTCAGATCCTCATGGTCCCGGTGCGCGACCTCACCGTCCAGACTGGCCTCTACAACAGCTACTCTGGACTGATCCTGTTCCACATCGCCTTCCAGACTGGTTTTTGCACATTGTTCATGCGCAATTTCATCAAGGCGCTTCCGTTCGAACTGATCGAATCGGCGCGTGTTGAAGGCATCAGCGAAATCAGAATTTTCTGGTATATCGTCGTTCCGCTGATGCGCCCGGCAATTTCAGCGCTCGCGGTTCTGGTTTTCACCTTCATATGGAACGAGTATTTCTGGGCAACTGTCCTCACGCAAGGTTCAGATGTCCAGCCGGTCACCGCAGGTCTGTTTTCGCTCAATGGCCAATGGATTGCACAATGGCACTTGGTTTCGGCCGGCGCAATTGTCGCCGCCCTGCCTCCGGTGATCATGTTTTTCCTGGCACAAAAGCACTTCATTGCAGGCTTGACATTGGGCGCCACCAAAGGGTGATGGTAAGCTTTTGCTTTCCTAGTGAATTGGAACACATGAAACATGAGTGACATCGCAGCCATCGCCATCGATTGGGGCACCAGCCGGATGCGGCTGTGGGCTTTGGGCGCCGATGCGTCAGTGCTCGCTGTGCGCCGCTCGGAAGAGGGGCTGGAGGGTGCGCGCGATGCCGGTTTTGATGTCATCCTTGACCGCCACATGAGCGACCTTGGCGTTGGCCCCGATGTGCCGGTGATCATCTGCGGCATGGCCGGCTCGCGCCAGGGCTGGGTTGAGGCGCCTTATGCTGATGCGCCAGCTTCGCTCGATGCGCTCATCACCAAGGCTGCGAAAGTCCCCGCCATCCGCCGCGATGTGCGCATCTTGCCGGGCATCGCCCAGCGCAAGTCCGGCGCGCCTGATGTGATGCGCGGCGAGGAAACGCAATTGATCGGTCTTAATGCGGGCAAGGGCCGCCATCTGGTGTGCATGCCCGGCACCCATTCCAAATGGGTGGATCTGGACAGCGGCCGGGTTGGCCATTTCACCACCTACCTTACCGGCGAATTGTTCGCGCTGTTCTCTCGCCATTCGATCCTGCGCCATTCCATAGGCGCGGATGCTTCCTTTGATGCCGGCAATGCCGCTTTTGCCGAGGCTTGCGAGGCGATGGTCGAAGCGCCGGAGAATTTGCCAAAACGGCTGTTTTCCATCCGCGCTGCGAGCCTTTTGGAAGGGACAAGCGCCAGTGACAGCGCTGCTGCCTTGTCTGGCCTGTTGATCGGCGCGGAAGTCGGATCGGCGCGGCGCACCTATGGCACCAATGCGAGTGTCACTTTGGTTGGCTCAGGCATGCTCGGCAGCCTTTATGAGAAGGCTTTGACCACTGGCGGTTTCCGCCATCGGCTCGCTGATGGCGAAACGCTGGTGCGCGATGGCTTGACCGCAGCCGCCCGTGTCTTCTGGCCATCGCGATTTGCCTTGAGGAAAATCGCATGAGCCATTGGCCCACTCTCAAGCGCGGGCTGGTGGCGATCCTGCGCGGCGTCAAGCCGGACGAGATCGCAGCAATCGGCGATGCGCTTGTCGAGGCCGGTTTTGAAGCCATCGAAATTCCGCTGAACTCGCCCGATCCGTTCCGGTCGATCGAGATTTTGGCGCGGCGCGTTCCTGCCGGTGTTCTGGCGGGCGCAGGCACCGTGCTGAGCGCGGCGGACGCGATCCGGCTTCATGATGTCGGCGGCAAGCTGATGGTCACACCCAATGTCGATCCGGAAGTCATTCGAAAAGCCACCGAGCTGGGCATGGTTTCCATGCCCGGTGTCTTCACTGCCACCGAAGCGTTGCTCGCCATCAAGTCCGGCGCGTCGGCGCTGAAATTCTTTCCTGCCAGCGCGCTTGGACCGTCCGGCGTCAATGCCATCCGCGCAATCTTGCCCAAGGATGCGGTGATCGGTGCGGTCGGCGGCGTGGCGGATGCCGACTTTGCCGCCTGGATGGCCATCGGCGTCAAGACATTCGGCCTTGGCTCCAGCCTCTACAAACCCGGTGCAACAGCTTCGGAAGTGCTCGACAAAGCGCAACGTTCAGTGCAGGCCTATGACGCTGCCAATATCGTCTGAGTAGGCTTTGCATCATGTCGGTATCCGTTCTCTCGTCCATATCCTGCCATCTTGGCGAAGGCCCGTCCTTCGATCCGCGCACTGGCACGCTGTGGTGGTTCGACATTCTCGGGCAAAAGCTGCACGGACTGCACATGACAACGGGCGCAACGAGCGAAATCAGCCTGCCGGTCATGGGCAGCGCCATATTCAGCGTCGATGATGACCGCCAGATGATCCTGACCGAGCGCGGCTTTTACATCCGCTTCCGCGC
>JBAVTG010000166.1:0-2295 GCA_049696015.1 Rhizobiaceae bacterium
TGAGGAAAGTCCGGGCTCCACGGAAAAACGGCGCCGGTTAACGGCCGGCGGGGGCGACCCCAGGGAAAGTGCCACAGAAAACAAACCGCCCGCCTACGCCTTTCAGGCTACGGCGCGGTAAGGGTGAAACGGTGGGGTAAAAGCCCACCGCGCGAGCGGCAACGCAAGCGGCACGGCAAACCCCGCCGGGAGCAAAACCGAATAGGGACACCGCGCGGCGGGAAACCGCCGCAGCCTTTTCCGGGCGGGTGTCCGGGTGGGTTGCACGAGGCGGATGGCAACATCCGTCCCAGAGGAATGGCCGCCACGTCCGGGGGAAACCCCAGGCCATACAGAACCCGGCTTACAGGCCTGCTGGCAAATTCACTTTGATGGCCAACTGATGCGAATTGCTGCGCTTCCGGTGCTCACGTACTGATGTACGCTGCGCTCCGGTTCTGGCAATCCACACCATTTGACTCATCAAACTGAATTTGCGGCTCACATTTTTCCTCGGCGACATCCCGTGGCCAACTGATGCGAATTGCTCCGCTTGCCGTGCTCGCCATCCCGATTTTCCCTCGAGTTGCTTCCGGTCGATGCGTAAACTTTGGTACTCGGCTATCGCGCTGAATCAATTGCAAAAAATCCTCAAGCCCGTTGTCAGCGCTGCAATTGCGAAATAGCCTGCATCCATCTCGAGGGAATTTTTCTGCGTTCCTGCAAAATTTTTTTCGAAGCCATGTCGAAATGTGGTGGTCTGGTGCGTCCTTGGAATATCGGAACGCAAAAGGAGTAACCGATATGTCCCTTTCGATCACCACGCTTTACGCACTTCCGCTCATCGTCCTGTTCTTTCCTTTGTGGATTTCTGTCTCGTCCGTCCGCGCCAAGTTAAACTGCGCGATTGGCGACAATGGCGACAAAAATCTGCTTCTCGTCATTCGCCGCCATGGCAATTTCATCGAATGGGCGCCGTTTGTGCTGGTGCTGATGGTCCTGGCTGAGGCGCAGGGCGCTGGCGCGATGTGGCTGCATGCCGCGGGCGCGCTGCTGCTGATTGGCCGATTGGCACACCCGTTTGGTCTGAAGATCGATAATGCGGCGCACCCGCTGCGCTATGTCGGCAACGGCACGAACCTGCTGTCAGTTGCCATACTGGGCATTGCGCTCTTGCGCATCGCCACTGGTCTTTGATTGTTCATGAAACCCAATCTTTAAGGATGACGACAATGAAATACATGATTTTGATCTACTCCGACCCGAAGCTTGAGCCAGCTTATGGCACCCCGGAATTCCAGACCATGATGGGCGGCTATTTCGCATTCAATGACCGGCTCAAGGCGGACGGGATTGATTTTTCCGGCGAAGGGCTGAAGGGCGTGGAAACGGCGACTTCGCTGCGGATCCGGGGCGGCAAGGCGGAAACGATGGATGGCCCATTTGCCGAGACCAAGGAACTTCTGGGCGGCTATTATGTGCTGGATGTCGCTGATCTTGACGCGGCGCTGCGCTATGCGGCGATGATACCGAGCGTGCATTTCGGCACCGTCGAGGTGCGCCCGCTGATGGACTACAACCCGGCGGGAAAATGACATGAACTCATCCGCTTCCGGTGCAGTTGCGGTGACCAGGGCGCTTGACGGCCTGGCGCGCGACGACCGGGGGCGGCTTTTGTCCGCGCTGATTGCGCGTATCCGCGATTTCCAATTGGCGGAGGACTGCCTTCAGGATGCGATGATTTCGGCGGTCAGCCATTGGGGCCGCAACGGGTTGCCCGCGTCGCCCAAAGGGTGGCTGCTCAAAGTCGCATACCGCAAGGCGATTGACCGCATCCGCCGGGGAAAAACCGAGGCAAGAATTGGCGCGGATTTATGGATTCTCAATCCGGACGAGGCGGGCGACACGGTGGAAGAGGACATTCCCGACGAGCGGCTGCGGCTGATCTTCACCTGCTGCCACCCGGCACTGGAACCGAAATCGCAAGTGGCGCTGACGCTGCGCACGCTGGGAGGACTTACAACGCAAGAGATCGCCAAGGCATTCCTCGACAACGACACGACGATGGGCCAGCGCCTGTCGCGCGCCAAGGCGAAGATTGCGGCAGCGCGCATTCCCTATGCAGTGCCGGAACCCGACCAATGGGCGGAGCGGCTGCAATCGGTTCTTGCGGTGATCTATCTGATTTTCAACGCAGGCTATTCTGCCGGGCCTTGCGCCGGGCGGGACTTGGCTGAAGAGGCGATTTTTCTGGCGCGGCTGCTTGATCAATTGCGCGCGGGCGAAGCCGAGAGCGAAGGATGCCTTGCGCTCTTG
>JBAVTG010000167.1:0-7392 GCA_049696015.1 Rhizobiaceae bacterium
TGCAGCCAAAGCTCGTCTGCAGCGGGGTGAAACGGTACAATTGGTTCAAAACCACATCGGCAACCGCATCGCGTTTCAGCTCGACCACCACACGGTAGCCTTGCCGGTCGGATTCGTCGCGGATATCTGAAATGCCTTCGATGCGCTTTTCGCGCACCAGATCGGCGATCTTCTCGATCATCGTCGCCTTGTTCACCTGATAGGGAACTTCGGTGACGACAATGCATTCGCGGTCGCCGCGCATCGGTTCGATTGTCGCCCGCCCGCGCATGATCACCGAGCCGCGCCCGGTCGAATAGGCTGACAAAATGCCCGAACGGCCGAGAATCAGCGCGCCTGTGGGGAAATCGGGACCTGGAATGTGCTCCATCAGCCCGGTCAGATCGATGGCCGGATTGTCGATCATGGCGATGCAGCCATTGATCACTTCGCCCAGATTGTGCGGCGGAATATTGGTCGCCATACCCACCGCAATGCCGCCGGAACCATTGACCAGCAGATTGGGGAAGCGCGCCGGCAAAACTGTCGGCTCGGAGGCTGAGGCGTCGTAGTTTTCCTGAAAATCGACCGTATCCTTGTCGATGTCTTCCAGAAGCTCATGGGCGCCGCGTGACAGGCGCGCTTCGGTGTAGCGCATGGCTGCCGGGGGATCGCCGTCGATCGAGCCGAAATTGCCCTGCCCGTCAATCAGCGGAAAACGCAGCGACCAATCCTGCGCCATGCGCACCAGCGCGTCGTAAATCGAGGCGTCGCCGTGCGGATGGTATTTACCCATCACGTCCGCGACGGGGCGCGCCGATTTCACATATTTGCGGTTCCAGTGATAGCCGCTCTCGTGCGCTGCAAACAGAATGCGCCTGTGCACCGGCTTCAAGCCATCGCGCACATCAGGTAACGCGCGGCTGACGATCACGCTCATAGCGTAATCGAGATAGCTGCGCTGCATTTCGTCAATGATCGAAATGGATTCGATGCCGGGAAGTGAACTGGGTGGTGTTTGTTCCGTCAAGATGGACCGCCGGATTGTTCATGAGAATCAGTTGGTTGCTTATAGCTCATGCTGCCGGCAATTGCGACCGCAAGGCGGCGAAGTCCCCAATTCATTCATCAACAATATCAATGGCTTGACCGGTGATTTGGATTTGGTTTTCCGCATCCTCTGTTGGCAGTGCGAATCTGGTGCTAGCGTTCGGGAAAATGAAGCCGGACAAAACCGGGACGGGAAACTTCAATGGCCGCTTTCGATGCCCAGTTCAACGCTCTGGTGACACTGCTGGTCACCATCAGCCCGCATTCGCTTGCGCCGCTGTTTCTGGTTTTGACGGCAGGCATGAACCGGCAGGAGCGCAATCAGGTTGCCATTCGCTCGTCGATGATTGCCTTTCTGGTGCTGTCGGTCTTTGCCCTGTTTGGCATTTCCATCCTGGCGCTGTTTGGCATCACCATTCCGGCCTTCCGTGTCGCAGGCGGTCTGTTGCTGTTCTACATTGCGTTTGAAATGGTGTTTGAGCGCCGCCAACAGCGGCGCGAGCAAAGCACCCAGACGGCCATCACCAAAGACATGATCCGCAACATTTCGGCTTTTCCGCTGGCAATTCCGCTGATTGCAGGCCCCGGTGCGATCTCGGCCACAATTCTGGTTGCCGACAAGCTGCCAAGCCTTGCAGATCGGGCCACACTTCTGCCCGCCATCCTTCTCAGCGTTGCCCTGACATGGGCCACCTTCGTCATCGCCGAGCGCCTGGACGCGTTGCTCGGCGAGACAGGCCGGTCAATCCTGACGCGTTTGCTTGGAATGTTGCTCGCGGCGCTTTCGGTGCAGTTTGTCGCCGATGGGATCAAGGCGATGGCGGCATCATGAAAATCGCGGTCTTGACGCCGGACGATTGGCAAATTCTGCGGGAGGTCCGTCTCAAAGCGCTGGCCGATTGTCCGGACGCTTTTACGTCGACGCTTGCGGAAGAGACTGGCAAGACCGAGGCCGATTGGCGCGGGCAGCTGGCCAGTCCCGACTGGCGCACGTTCGTTGCCTTTGTTGACGGCGAGCCGTCAGGAATGGTCCGCGCCGGCACGTTGGAAGGACGCAAAGGCATTTTTGCCATGTGGGTCGATCCGCAACATCGCGGTAAAGCCGTCGGCGACACCCTCCTGCACAGCGCCATTGGCTGGGCGAAGGCCAATGGCGCTGCGTCTGTCTACCTTGAAGTCGCCGACTCGAACGCTTCGGCAATAAAGCTTTACGAGCGGCACGGCTTTCTGCCGACCGGCAACCTGTCAAGCCTGCCGCCGCCACGCACCCATATCAAGGAACATGAGCGGCTGCTGACCTTCGGCCAGTAACTGCCAATTAGAGCAAAGTGCGTTCAAATGAGACCCATTTGGACGCCGGGTTTCCGCCTCCCGGCGCAGAACATGATGCGACGCGGCGCCGGTGCCGAGGGCGGCGCGTGACAAAGTCCGGGGCGCGGAAAAAAGTTCAAATGATTCCAATTGAGCGCCCGATGCCCCAAGCGGCCGCCTTGCGGCGACTGTCCGCGACGCAGCTTCAACCCAGTGACCGCATGCCAAGCGACTGGCGCTAATCGACTGCCCGCCCATCGGATGCCGCCAAGCGGGCGCGGTCCGCATAAAATCCGGATATCCAGGCGGTCTGGCAGATTGCTGTCAGCTGCCGCCCGCGTTTGCCTCAAAACGGGATTTCATCATCCAGATCGCGCGAGAAGTTGCCGCCGCCGGACTGCGCCGGGGCGCCGCCGCCAGATTTCGCGCCGCCGCCAGCTGGCATTGGGCTGGATCGGCCAAAATCGGAGCCGCCGCCCTGATCATAGTCAACTGCGCCGCCACCGCCGCGCGATGAGCCTTCATTTCGCGAATCCAGCATCTGCAATTCACCGCGGAACTTTTGCAGCACGACTTCCGTCGTGTATTTTTTCACACCGGCCTGATCTTCCCAAGAGCGCGTCTGCAATGCGCCTTCGACATAGACCTTCATGCCCTTCTTCAAATATTGCTCGGCGACTTTGGCGATCTGATCGTTGAAAACAACGATATTATGCCATTCGGTGCGCTCTTTGCGCTCGCCGGAATTCTTGTCGCGCCATGACTCCGATGTCGCCAAGGTGAAATTCACCACCATGTCGCCCGAATTCAACCGCCGGACTTCCGGATCCTTGCCCAGATTGCCGATCAGGATCACCTTATTCAAACTTCCGGCCATGCTATCGCCCTTCCCTGCCAAGATGCGCACTTGCGCACAACGAACGCGTTTGACGCGTACCAACTCCATACTCACTAGACTGAAAACGCGCGCCGCGCTTGGTATCGCGGCTTCTGTCCACAATCTTGTATGTTCCTGTTATGTTCTGCATACTGCAAAGCCCGTGTCAACATCAAAAAGACCGCAAGTTGAAATTCTCCCAAAAAACAAAAGCCCCGCCGTTGCGTTTTGCAGGCAGGGCTTGGGGATTAATCCCGTTTGACCATCTTTCAGGTCCAATTCGCCGTCATGCGGCGACCATAGATCAACGATGTGATTCCGGCGGGGTTACCCGCGATCAAATCCGGTCCGGTGGCGTCATGGCTCCACTCCTGAACAGAGGCCAGCACATTCCGTCTCTGTCCGCAAATGGTGCGTCTTAAATGCCGGTGCGTCAACTGCCATAGTCAGATGCCGGCTTCAATTTTTGTTTCAGCTCAGGCGATTCTCATCGCGCGCCAGGAAACGGTTGGTGCGGAAACCGCAGGCCCTTTATGCCGGAGCGCCAAACCCGCTTCATGGGAAGTTAACGGACCCCTTCTATAGCAAATGCAAACAAATCGTGGGGCCCGATATCCGCAAATGACCGAAAGCGTTCGTTTTGATGACCAAACGGATTTGGCCGTTGATCGACGGTCAAACGCCGAGCAATGGCTGCTGGCAACAGCGGCTCTCCGCCCCGTCTATTTAATCGTCTTGGCGCTGTTGTCTGTTGCCTTGATTGATGCGGCCATTAATGGCGGAAATCTCAGTACGATTATAAAGACGACTTCGCACCAAGTTTACATCATGGTCCAGTTCGCAGTCCCGTTCCTGGCTGCGATTCTGCTGATACGCTCTTACATTCTGGCCGGACGATTTGGCGCGGTAAGCCACGCCGCAGAGACTTTACAACAGCTGTTTTTCTCTTGGACCGTTATTCTCAAGGCGTTGCCGGTTTTAGCTTTCTCAGCCTTTCTCGCCGGATTCGTGCATTTCAAAATGCGGATACCTGAATTGGGCGGGTACCGCTGGGACGATCAGCTGTATGCGCTCGACAAACTGATTTTCGGCGGAATGAGCGGTTGGGAGTTTTTTTCGCCCGTTTATGATGTTCCCCTGCTTGTCGCCTCATTCGACTTTTTCTATTCGCTCTGGATACCCATCATCTTTCTGTTTTGGTGTTGGATGGCCTATGATGCGCGGCTGCCGCGGCTGCTGCGCTTGCAGTATCTCGTCACCACGGTTGTCACCTGGGTTCTCGGCGGAAATTTGGTTGCCACAGTCTTCGGGTCTGTGGGACCAAGCTTCTATGGCGAAATCTATGCGGGCCAGCCAGATCTTTTCGCCGGCCTTCAGAACAGGCTCTCCACTGTCAACGCGTCATTTCCATTGCTGACCTCGCATTTGCGGGACCAATTGCTTCACGTTTATTTCCATCCGGGCGCTAACGTCGTGGGCGGCATATCCGCCATGCCGAGCATGCATAATGCCCAAGCTGCAATTCTTGTGCTGACAGCGCTTCAACTCAATAGGTGGCTGGCGGCGGGAATGGCGGTTTTCGGTGTGCTTATCGTGACAGGTTCAATCATTCTAGGCTGGCACTATGCCAGTGACTCCTTGGCCGGGATGCTCATTGCGCTTTCGGTTTGGCACGCCAGCGGCTATTTATTGCGGCGCTACTCACCAGCGCGTTAAATTGGATATCGCCCGTTCTACTTATGTTCCGTTTTTGCTATGCGCCTGTCATGAGATTGCAGCATGAGTCGCAACTTTGCAGATGACATCGGCCTTCCCATCTCGACAATCGCGGCATGGGGATTAAATAGGCGAGGCAACAAGTCCGGAACCCAATGGCTGACCAGAAATACATTTCCATTCGCGGCGCGCGCGAGCATAACCTCAAGAATGTCGATCTCGACCTCCCGCGCGACAGCCTGATTGTCATGACCGGCGTGTCCGGCTCGGGAAAGTCGTCGCTCGCGTTCGATACAATCTATGCCGAAGGCCAGCGCCGCTATGTCGAAAGCCTTTCGGCCTATGCGCGCCAGTTTCTCGAGATGATGCAAAAGCCGGACGTTGACCAGATCGACGGGCTGTCGCCGGCCATTTCGATCGAGCAGAAAACCACTTCGCGCAATCCGCGTTCGACGGTCGGCACGGTCACGGAGATCGCCGACTACATGCGCCTGCTGTTCGCGCGCGTCGGCATCCCCTATTCGCCCGCCACTGGCTTGCCGATTGAAAGCCAGACGGTCAGCCAGATGGTCGACCGGGTGCTCGAACAGGAAGAAGGCACGCGCCTGTTCATCCTCGCGCCGATTTCGCGCGGCCGCAAAGGCGAGTTCAAAAAGGAACTGGCCGAGCTGCAGAAAAAAGGCTTTCAGCGCGTCAAGATTGATGGCGAATTTTACGAAATCGGCGATGCGCCGGCGCTCGACAAGAAGTTCAAGCATGACATTGACGTGGTGGTGGACCGGGTCGTCGTGCGCGCTGACATGAAAACGCGCCTTGCCGACAGCATCGAAACGTCGCTGCGCCTGGCAGACGGCATTGCCGTTGCGGAATTTGCCGACAAGCCACTCGCCGCCGCTGACACATCGGAGGAAGGCGCCAACAAATCCAAGAACGAGACGCATGAGCGCCTGTTGTTCTCGGAAAAATTCGCCTGCCCGGTTTCCGGCTTCACCATCGCCGAGATCGAGCCACGGCTGTTTTCGTTCAACAATCCATTCGGCGCGTGCCCCACATGCGATGGCCTCGGCTCTCAGCAGGCGGTGGATCCCGCGTTGATTGTGCCGGAGACTCACGTCTCCCTGCGCCAGGGCGCGGTTGCGCCATGGGCCAAATCCACCTCACCCTATTACACGCAAACGCTCGAAGCGCTCGGCAACGCCTTTGGCTTCAAACTCGGCGACCGCTGGCGCGACCTGCCGGAAGAGGCGCAAAAGGCGATCTTGTACGGCACGGGCGCCAGGGAAATCGCTTTCCAGTATGATGACGGCCTGCGCTCCTACAAAACCACCAAGACGTTTGAAGGCGTGATCCCCAATCTGGAGCGTCGCTGGAAAGAGACGGACTCGGCCTGGTCGCGCGAAGACATTGAGCGCTATATGTCGGCAACGCCCTGCCCGGCCTGTTCAGGTTTCCGCCTCAAGCCTGAAGCGCTCGCAGTCAAGATCAATGGCATGCACATCGGCAATGTCTCGACCCTGTCGATCCGCGATGCGGTCAAGTGGTTTGAGGCCTTGCCGGAGCATCTCAATGCTAAGCAACGCGAAATTGCCCCGCGCATCCTCAAGGAAATCCGCGACCGGCTGCGCTTCTTGAATGATGTCGGGCTTGATTACCTCGCCCTTTCGCGCAATTCCGGCTCGCTGTCGGGCGGCGAGAGCCAGCGCATCCGCCTCGCCTCGCAGATCGGCTCGGGCCTGACGGGCGTGCTCTATGTGCTGGATGAGCCCAGTATCGGCCTGCACCAGCGCGACAACGAACGCCTGCTGGTGACGCTTCGCCGCCTGCGCGATCTGGGTAACACCGTCATCGTCGTCGAGCATGACGAGGACGCGATCCTGACGGCTGACTATGTCGTCGACATCGGCCCCGCCGCCGGCATTCACGGCGGCAGCATCATTGCATCCGGCTCGCCTGCTGACATCATGGCCTGCAAGGACTCAATCACCGGCAAATATCTCACCGGCGAATGGGCGGTGCCGGTTCCCGCCACGCGGCGCGCCATCCACAAGTCCAAACGCATCAAGATCGTCGGCGCGCGCGGCAACAATCTGAAAAACGTCACTGCCGAAATCCCGCTCGGTTGCTTCACCGCTGTCACCGGCGTTTCCGGCGGCGGCAAATCGACCTTCCTCATCGAAACCCTGTTTGCCGCTGCCTCGCGGCGCATCATGGGGTCGCGCGAGCATCCGGCCGAGCATGACCGGATCGAGGGCCTCGAATTCATCGACAAGGTCATCGACATCGACCAATCGCCCATTGGCCGCACCCCGCGCTCCAACCCCGCCACCTACACCGGCGCCTTTACGCCGATCCGTGACTGGTTTGCCGGCCTGCCGGAAGCCAAGGCCCGCGGCTACCAGCCCGGCCGCTTCTCCTTCAACGTCAAGGGCGGTCGCTGCGAAGCCTGCCAGGGCGATGGC
>JBAVTG010000168.1:0-7047 GCA_049696015.1 Rhizobiaceae bacterium
GAGCGCGTGCTGCGCATGCGCTTCGGCATCGGCATGAACACCGACCACACGCTCGAAGAAGTCGGCCAGCAGTTCTCCGTGACCCGCGAGCGCATCCGGCAGATTGAGGCGAAGGCGCTCAGGAAGCTGAAACATCCGTCAAGGTCAAGGAAGCTGCGAAGCTTTTTGGATAGCTGATCCCTCCCGGATCAATCCCCGTCTGTCTCCGCCACATCGCCGCCGATCCAGGCGACTGGCAGCACAGCGCCGCACGTTGGCTTCAGCAGCCCCACCGCCTCTTCGATATGCGACCCTGAAGTTGCGACATCGTCGACCAGCAGCACCGGCTCTGAAATGATGCGGATGAGCTTCAGCGGCGGGCGCTTGGTGTTTTCCTTGGGGTGGGACACCCCTTTGACCGGCTCGCTGATGAATGCCTGAATGACTGGTATGCCGGTGATCAGGCTGAGAGCACGGGCAATTTCGAGCGAAAGGCAAGTCGGGCCACGCGAGTGGCCGCATGGCATTGGCACGATGGCCTTGAAGCCGGCGCGGCCGAACAGGCTGTCCACTTCGCCCGCAATTTCAGCGGCGATGGCTTGCGGCAATTCTTCGGGAATATTCTGCTTGAGCGCTTTCAAAGCGCTGATCTGGTAGGATTTGATTGCCTGCCGCCAAGCGCGCAGAACCAGAAAATGCGTCTGCTTTCGCTGGCGGATCGTGCGGCGGCGCACCAATGTGTCCATCAGGAATAGTTGCGATGGGTCTTTGGGAAGGACAATCGGCTCATCCGCGTCAATGGCCGCTTCGAGGGCGCCGGCGCGTTTTGTCAGACCGGTGGTCTCTTGCGCGGTCACGAACAGGAAATAGTCGCGCGTGTCTGTCGGGCTGAAAGGTGTGACGTTCATACGCAAAATCCGAGCCGCGCCATTGTCGTTGACGACCACTTCAAAATCAGGCGGAGATACCAGTGTTTCCAACGCGTGCTTGTACAAGAAATGCACTGCGTCAGCGGTTTCCTCCGACAGATCCTTGTGAGACAGGCCGATCAGTTGCTCAAGCGGCACACCGGTGATTTGCGAGCCTTTGTCATTGGTTTCGATGATCCGCAGCTTTGCACTGAGCAGGAAAGCGGCGGCCGGAAACTGCCGCGTGATTGCCTTCACCTCATCAAGCGTGTGGGCAATTGTCACGTCATTGTCGGGATCGGCCAGCATAGCGACCACATCCTTGAATTCTTCGCTGGCCAAATCCACCACTTCGTCCAGCAATTTCAGTTTTTGCGCCGTCGGCTTGGCAATCGGCTCGGACCCAAACAGCACCAGCGACAGGCTGTAGTCCGCACTGGATTCCACCGGAATGCGCAGGAAAGCGCCGGCATGATCAAGGCCAAACTCGCGAAAAAATGCCTGTGCGAACGTGTTGTCGCGCGCATCGGCCAGAATATAGCGCTGGTCGGCCCGGTATGGCGCGCGGCTGAAATCGAAAGTGTGGCTTCGCATGACAACCGGCATCCCGTAGCTGGCGATCATGCGGCTGATGCCGCCCTGTTTCAAAAGCACAGCGCCGGCGCTGAGCGCAAACAAGCGCATTGCAAGCGCGCACAACTCATCGAGCGAACCGGCAATGCGCTTGCCACGCCCCTCGCTCAGTCCCGGAAATGCATCGCGCCTGGTGCCTGGCATCTGGTCTTCCAAAATCAAACTGCCGAATTGCAACACTGCATTGCATAAGGTTCGGGCTAAGTGAATAGACAAGCATTGAAGGTCTGTTGACAGTTTGGAATTGAAATTGCTGCCGTAGACTGCCATTTCTTATGTTCGCAACGCGAGGTGTCCCATGTCCTTTTTTAAACGTCTGTTCGGTCTTGGCAGCGGTGGCGGCGCATCCGGTTCATTTGCCGGTGAAACCCGCGAGTTTGAAGGCCATGTCATCCATGCTGAACCGGTCAAAGACAATGGCCAGTGGCGGCTTGCCGGGCGGATCACACGCGAGGTGGATGGTGAAGTCAAAGAACACAAATACGTCCGCGCCGATTTGTTTTCATCACGCGAAGACGCTGTCAGCTTCGCTTTTCAAAAGGGCGAGCTAATCATAAAGCAGATGGGAAAGTCGCTGTTTTCCTAGGCGTGAGCGGCGATCAGCCAGTAGCCGGAAGCCGGTAGGACACGTGCTTGCGCGAGCACAAAATCCCCGCGGCAAACAATTGGTTCCTGACTATTCACTACTCACTTTCCTGGCTGCTTTTGCCTTGCCGGTCATCACGTCAATATAGGCAAGGAACAGTGCCGAAACCACGAATGCCAGATGGATAATGGTGAACCACATCAGCTTGTCGTTGGCGTATTGGGCAGCATTCAGGAAGATCTGCAACAGGTGGATCGAGGAAATGGCAACGATGGTCGAGGCAACCTTGATCTTGAGCGATCCGGCATCGATCGTACCCAGCCAATGAACTTCGGACTTGTCATCGAAGCGCGAGACGAAATTCTCGTAGCCGGAAATGATCACCATCACGACCAGTGAGGCTACCAGGCCGGCGTCAATCAGGCCCAGCATTTTCAGGATCGCCTCGGCATCGTCCATGACAAAGGCATTGGACATGAACTCGGCGAGCTTCTTGGCAAACGTGAGCGCATAGATGCCCAGCGCCAGAGCCAATCCGAGGTAAAACACCACCAGCAGCCAGCGGGATGCAAGAATGACGGTTTCAACAATGAGTTCGAGGCGTTTCATATGGCGGCGGGTCCCGAATCGGTTTTCAATTCTGCTTTGACCTAAGACTTATGCCGGGTTTGCGGCAAGGGAGAGACACCATGCGATCCTTGTTTCACTTCGAACACCACAAGCAACCCGTTGCCACGGCGCGCCATTTCCGCTCGCGCGTGTTGCGCAATGTCAGTGTCGGGCTGGCAGTGATTGCCGTTGCGCTTGGTGTCGGCATGGCTGGTTACACCCGGTACGAAGGGATGAGCCCGCTCGATGCCTATGCCAACGCCGCGATGATCCTGTCTGGCATGGGCCCGCTGACGCCGCTCAAAACCGATGCCGGCAAGTTCTTTGCCGGAACATACGCGATCGTTTGCGGCCTGTTGATTTTCGGCGTCGCAGGATTGGTGTTTGCGCCGGTATTTCACCGGGTGCTGCACCGGTTTCATGTCGAGGATGGTGAGGGCCGGTGATCGTTGCGGTGAACTTGCTTCCCTAGGGGCAGAAACATTTTCGCGCCATCTTGCGCCGCTTCAGCTTCGCGCCCATTCTGGTTTGCGGAGGGTAAGGCGGTGGAAGAACGAGAGTCCGGATTTCCCGAAGGCGGATTTCAAAATGCAGCAGATTTTGCAGCGTGGCTCGAATCGCTCGACCATGCGCAGCAGTTGGCTTTCGGACCGGTGCTAGCCGCCCGCGCTGCACTGCGGGCCTTACCGAGTACTGGAAGATTGTTCAGCCTTGTTGCTGCTGATGAAGCTTCACGCGCTGTTCTCTCGGCATTTCGTGCCTTGCAGCTCTTTCTTTCGGCGTATCGTGAGCCGCCGGAAAAGTTTCATGATGCCGCAAGCAACGCATACGTTGCTGCACGAAATGCAGCGGAAAAAGCAAGCTCGGTCAATTCATTTGCCGCCGCTGCGCTAAATGCAGCAGCCTCTGTTGCCCAAGCACTTTTAGCCAATTCCGGCCGAGAGCTCGTCGCCGCTGTCCAAGCTGCCGTCTTCCTCGCTGCAAACAGTTTCAAGGACCAACAAACATTCTGGCACACGCTGACTGTCGATGCGAATACCATGATAACCGCCGGCGAAGGTTTGGTCCGGATGGACAGGATGCTTTGGCTTTCGGAACCCCCGGCTGACTGGTCACTGGATTATTCCGCCTTCACATCTGCGTTGCGCCGGACTACCGCCGAAACCAATTCCCGCGACTCGTGGCAGGTTTGGTTGGACTGGTTCGATGCGAAAATTCCCGGTTCTGCACCGTGGAAGCTGGACAGGCGCGTTTCGCACCAAATTGAAATGGATATTGCGCTTGGCGGGAGAGATCCGGATTTCTGGAATCGCTCTGCCGATGAAATCAATGCCGAAATCGCCGGCTGGTTGCGCGAAGCTGGTTGGCGGAGCAAAACGGGTGAGCAGGCAAGCGCCATTGCAAACCCGCAGAAACGGCCACGGAAAAAGGTTCAAAAAACCGCAGCAACGTCGACTGACGCTGCCGCTAATGATGACGCGCTCGAAGTCATATTGACTGAATCTGACGTCACGCCACAGCTAAACGAGTCCGCCGCCGAGGCGCCTGCTGCCAATGCCGGGGTTCCACCCCCGGGCCACCGGGCCGATCTTGAGCCGCTTTCGGATGCTGTCAACAGCGAGGTGGACTATCTTGACCGTGCCAAAGTCGCTTATGCGCTGGCTGGCCGGTTGAATGAAGTCTGGGACCAGATGAACGGCGCGCGCGGCACGCCTTCTTCAACGCCCGGCGGCATGCGCGCATCGCAAGCATCGCCCGGGTTTGTTGTCCATATTGACGCGCCATGGGGCGGCGGCAAATCGACCTTTGCCGAGTATGTCGCCAAGATTCTCAATCCCTATGCAATCGAAGGCAAACTTCCGGACTGGCTGAAAGCATTGCCGCTTGGCGATGAAAAATCCTGGCGCAAGAGCTTCCGCCGCCCTTGGCATGTCGTGCGCTTCAATGCCTGGCAGCATCAGCACATTTCACCGCCCTGGTGGGTGTTCTACGAGTCGATCCGGCATGCGTGCGTCACGCAAAATACCGGTGAGACCAATCGTCGGGCGGCAGAAGAATTTCCACTTCCTGATGTTCATTTCGCCTTTGCGACCGAGCCTGTCAGGTGGTTCCGCCGCGCGGCATTTTGGCTGACCGAGCGCGCATGGCGGTTGTTTTCGCCGGGGTTCATTGCCAATGTCTCGGTCGCACTGGGCACAATAGCGCTGCTTCTTGTGCTGAGCTATTCCGGGTTGATCAGGCTTGAACCCGGCGCCGTCACAGCGGGAAATGGCGCATCGCAGACCCCGCTGATTTCCAGCGTCATTCTCTTGCTGCTTGGCGGGGGCGCCGCGGTCTGGAAGTTCGTTTCCGCCTTCGCAAACAGTCTCATTCTTGGCACTGCCGATGCTGCCAAAAACTATTCGCTTGGCGCTGGCGACCCGCTCAAGCGCATGCGCGCCCATTTTGCTGCGCTGATGGAAAGCATTCACAATCCCGTGCTTGTCATTGTTGATGATTTGGACCGATGCGATCCAGCGTTCGTGGTCGAGTTGGTGCGCGGCATGCAGACGATTCTGGTCAGTCCGCGCGTGGTCTATCTGCTGCTTGGCGACCGGGACTGGATCGAGCAGTCATTCACCGAAGTCCACAAAGCGATGAAGGGCATCGAGGTTGGGCCCGAGCATCGCTTTGGCGGGCGGTTTGTTGAAAAAGCCATCCAGTTTTCGATGGTGTTGCCCGACATTGCCGAAGGCAACCGCAAGGATTATGTGCGCCAGCTGCTTTTGCCAGCTGCCGCACTGACGGCTGCCGAGACTGTTCCTGCCGAACCGCCGATGCTGGACATGCTGAGCAGACCGGACACGTCCGATGTCGAGACACTTGCCTTGCGTGCGGAAATCGAAAGCGTTCTCAATACCGACAGCTATCTGGCGCGTGAGGAGAAGGCGGCCGAGATATCCAAAAAGATCACAGGCGTGGACGCGGTGAAAAAAGCCACCCCGGCTGAATTGCAGCTGCAGCAGGAAATGGCGACGAAGCTGTTCTATATCGCGGTCTCCGACAAATCAGCGGCAGAAGGCACCAGCCATATGCTCGAAGGGCTTGTGCCTGCGCTGCCGGCCAATCCGCGCCAGATCAAGCGCATCATCAATACGCTGTCGCTGCTCCAACAAATCACCCGCCTGAAGTACCCGGACAAAGGACCAAAATCGAACGACTGGCAGTTTCTGGCGCGCTGGGTGGTGTTGATGGTGGAGTGGCCGGTGAGCTGGTTCACGCTGACGCGCTACCCAAGGCTCGCGACGCTGGCGATTGCCTGCGCCGATGGCAGGCCGGACGCCGAAATTGAAGCCAGCATCAAATCAGGTCTTTTGGACCATGAGCTGCCGAAGGATGGCGGGCTGGGGTTTGCCCGCGCCATTGCGGCGAACAAGCCGGTGATGAATCTCCTGAAATTTGTCGGCGATGAATGGACAGCCGGGCCTCTCACGCACCATGAAATCCGCTGGCTGCGCGAAATCATGCCTGCCACCAGCGGCCAGTTGTTGCAGGTCGGCCAAGTGGAAAAACCGTCCAGCGAAGCGCCGGCAAAACCTCTAACCGTCAAAGCGGCATGACAAAAGGTGGAGGTGCTCCCGGCCATTCAAGAATGCGCAAAGAACGAAGACGACTTCAGTGCGGCTAGCACAATGCTGCGCCGGTGCTGCATCGGCTCCGTGTCGGGACTGGCGCAGATTGACGGTGCGTGCCGGATCAGGTTTCAGAAATAACGCGCTCTTGGTCGTACATGAAATTGCGTGTGACCGGCACATCATCGCGGTCATGGCTCAGAAGGATTTGATAGATCATGTTGGAGCCGGTGAGAAAGCCAAGTTCGGCTGACATCAGATAAAACTCCCACATACGCGCGAAACGTTCGTCGTACATGGCCACGACCTGATCGCGCGCTTTTTCGAAATTTTCTCGCCATGCCTTGAGCGTCCAATAGTAATGCAGGCGCAGGATCTCGCAGTCGTTCACCCAAAGTCCCACTCGTTCAGTCGAGGCAAACACTTCGGATAGTGCCGGCGCATAGCCGCCGGGAAAAATATACTTGCGAATGAAAGGGGCAGTGGTGCCGGGTGGCGACATCCGTCCGATTGCGTGGATGAGCGCGTATCCGCCCCTGGCCGTCAGCCGCTTGATGCTTTTGAAATACGCGTCAAAATGACTGATCCCGACATGCTCCATCATGCCGATGGAAACGATCCGGTCGAATGTTCCTGTCATTTCGCGATAATCGCGTTCGATGATGGTCACCTTGCTCTCAACGCCCTTATCAATTGCCCGCTGACGCGCGATCGTGGCCTG
>JBAVTG010000169.1:0-19672 GCA_049696015.1 Rhizobiaceae bacterium
AACGCGAGCGCAGTGGAAGCTGAACTTGGCATGCAGACCGCATCAATGGATCTCGACGGCGCGCTGCGCTCGGACCGGATATCAGAGGATGACATCCATGCCGGGCGCTATGATGGCGCGACGGTGAGGGCTTGGCTCGTCAACTGGCAAGCGCCGGAAAACCGGACGCTGCTGCGCGTTTCGCGGGTCGGGCGGATCGAGACACAGGACGGCGCGTTCAAGGTCGAACTGCAAAGCCTGACGGAGGCGATGGACCGCAGGCGCGGGCGGTTGGTGCGGCGCAGCTGCGATGCGCAATTGGGCGATCCGCGCTGTGGCAGAGCGGTGACGGGCCCCGCCTATACCGGCTTTGGCGCGGTGGTTTCAGCACAGGCGCAAGGCGAGATAATTGCCTCCGGATTGAGCGCTTTTGCAGCGCAATGGTTTGAGTACGGAACGCTGGACTGGCTGACAGGAGCGAATGCCGGCCTGGGCGGGCAGGTGGCTTTGCATGAAATAAGCGGCGCAAATGTGCGCTTGGCGACGCTGGAACCGGCGGCATTTCAGGTCGTTGGCGGCGACACGTTCAAAGTGGTTGCCGGGTGCGACAAGAGCTTTGGCACGTGCAAGGCCAAATTTTCCAACCCGCTGAACTTTCGCGGCTTCCCGCATTTGCCGGGCAACGACGCGGTTTACACCTATGCCAGCGGCGAGGGCATTTTCGACGGAGCGCCGCTCATCCCATGACAAAGGCAATGGATGGAACGCACGTGATGGCAATTGCCCAAACCTGGGCAGGCACGCCCTATCGCCATCAGGCATCGTCCAAGGGCGTGGGCTGCGACTGCCTGGGTCTGGTGCGCGGGATCTGGCGCGAATTGTATGGCGATGAACCCGAGGCGCTGTCGCCCTACACGATGGACTGGGCCGAAACGGCATCGGGCGATCCGCTGTTTGAGGCAGCCGCCCGGCATTTGATTGCAGCGCAAACGCTGGATGCCGGCAATCTGATCCTGTTCCGCTGGAAGGCCGGGATGGCGGCCAAACACTGCGGCATTTATCTGGGAGCCGACCGGTTTCTGCATGCCTATGAGCGCCATGCCGTGATGGCCTCGACGCTGGTGCCGCACTGGCGGCGGCGCATCTGCGCGATGTTTCAATTCCCTGACACACTCAACGGAGGCTGAACGATGGCCACACTGCTATTGCAGGCTGCAGGCGCCTATCTGGGCGGCCTGTTCGGCGCAGTCGGTGCGACCATTGGCACGGCAGCCGGTGCGCTGGGCGGCTATCTGATCGATCAGGCGCTGATCAACGGCACACAGCACATCAAAGGCGCGCGCCTGTCGCAAATGCAGCCGCTGACCGGCGATGACGGCGCACCGCTTGCGCGGGCCTATGGGACGGTGCGCCTTGGCGGCACGCTGATCTGGGCAACGCGGTTTGAAGAAAGCGCCAAAACCGAACGCAAAGGCGCAAAAGGCGGGCCAAAGGTCACCACGTACAGCTATTATGCCAACTTTGCCGTGGCGCTGTGCGAAGGCGAAATCGCGCATGTGAGGCGCATCTGGGCAGACGGGCGCGAACTTGATCAGGCGGATTATGACATCCGCATCTACAAAGGCAGCGGGAGCCAGCTGGCCGATCCGCTGATCGAGGCCAAACAGGGCGCAGACAATGCGCCCGCCTATCGCGGCACGGCCTATGCCGTGTTCGATCAGTTTCCACTGCAGAACTTTGGCAACCGCATTCCGCAATTGCATTTCGAAGTGATCCGCACACTGGGCGGATTGGAACAGGATGTGCGGTCCATCACGCTCATTCCAGGGTCCACCGAATTCGGGCTGGCTCCTGCGGCTGTGGTGAACACGTTTCAACCCGGTCAGACTGTGGTTCCCAACCGGCACACGCTGGTGGCGCAAACGGATTGGGCAGCTTCGCTCGACGAATTGCAGGCGCTTTGCCCAAATCTCCAGTCGGTCTCGTTGGTGGTGGCCTGGTTTGCCAATGATCTGCGTGCCGGCAACTGCCAGATCCGGCCGGGGGTGACATCGCTGGCGGGTATGGGCGGCGACACATGGCAGGTCAGCGGCACAACGAGGGCCAACGCCTATCTGGTCTCCGAGCATGATGGCAAGAAAGCCTATGGCGGCACGCCGGATGACGCCTCGGTCATTGCCGCGATCCGCGATTTGAAGGCGCGCGGACTGAAAGTGACGCTCTATCCGTTTGCGCTGATGGACATTCCGGACGGAAACACGCTGCCATCGCCTTATGGCGGGGGAACGCAGCCGGCCTATCCGTGGCGCGGCGACATCAGCTGTACGCCAGCGCCGGGCGTTGCCGGAACTGTTGATGTAACGGCTGCGGCGGCGGCGCAAATCAATGCGTTTGCGGGCACAGCGACGGCAGCGCAGTTCGGGGCCAATGGCGAGACGGTGACGTGGGGCGGCGGTGTGGACTGGGGCTACCGGCGCATGGTGCTGCACTATGCCAAGCTGGCGCAGTTGGCCGGCGGTGTGGATGGCTTTCTGATCGGCTCGGAATTCAAGGGTCTGACGCGGGTAAGGTCGGCGCCGGGCGTCTATCCGTTTGTCGCAACGCTGCAATCGCTGGCCGTGCAGGCGCGTTCGCTGCTCGGGAGCGGCACGAAAATCACCTATGCGGCGGATTGGAGCGAATATGGCGCATACTCGCCGCCCGGAACCAATGCAGTTGATTTCAATCTCGATCCGTTGTGGGCGCATCCGGATATCAATGCCATTGGTATCGACAATTACATGCCAATCAGCGACTGGCGCGAGAGCCATGCCGGCGGCGGCAACCCGGACGGCGCAACCAGCGCGGCGGACATCGAAGCGCTCAAGGCGGGCATTGCGGGCGGGGAGGCATACGACTGGTTCTACGCAAGCAGTGCCGACCGGGTGGCAGGAACACGCACGCCGATCACCGACGGGCTGGCTGGAAAGCCGTGGGTGTTCCGGGCCAAGGATCTGCGCGGCTGGTGGGAGAACCAGCACTATCCAAGGGCTGGAGGCACCGAGAGCGCAACGCCGACAAGTTGGGCGCCGCGCTCCAAGCCGATCTGGTTTACCGAGCTTGGCTGCCCGGCGGTGGACAAGGGCGCCAACCAGCCGAATGTGTTTCCCGACCCGAAATCAAGCGCGGCGGCACTGCCGTGGTTTTCCGACGGCGGGCGTGATGATCTGATCCAGAACCGCTTTTTGCGCGCCCATGGCGAACACTGGTCGCAAGCCGCGAACAACCCGGTCTCGCCGGTCTATGGCGCAGCGATGGTTGATGTTTCCAACACAGCGCTTTGGGCATGGGACGCAAGACCGTATCCGGCATTTCCGCTGGACGGCGATGTCTGGGGCGACGGGCCGAACTGGCTGACGGGCCATTGGCTGAATGGACGCCTGTCAGCACTGCCGCTTGATGTGCTGACCAAGACCATTCTTGCCGAGCACGGAATAGACAACACTGATTGCGCCAGGGTCGAAGGATTTGTCACCGGATTTGTGTTGAACGGGCAGACGACGGCGCGGGAAGCGCTGGATGAACTGCTGCGGCTTTATCGCGTTGACGTGTTCGAAGATAGCGAAACGGCCGTGTTCCGCTCGCAACATGTGGTGACCGAGACTGTCGCCATCGACGACACTGTGGTTGGGGCGAAGGATGAGGGAAAGGCGCAGTCGCGCACGGATAATGCCGATGTGCCGCAGGAACTGACACTGCTGTTTCGCGATGAATTGCGCGACCATCAGCAGTCGACCGTCCGCTCGCTGATATCAAAAGGCGATTTGCGCGTTGGCAGCATTGAAATTGCCGCGACGATGGACCCGGCAGCAGCGGAATGCGCGCTGCGACAGCTGCACCGCCAGTTGGCATCCGCCAAAACGCAGATACGGTTCAAGACCGGCTGGGGCGAGGCGGCAGTGCAACCGGGCGATCTGGTCAAACCATATGCGGGCATCGAACGCGTCTACCGCGTCCGCAAAATCACGGAGGCAGCAGAGCGCAGTTATGAAGCGGAGCTGTTTGTTGCCGGAGGCCGGCCGCCGGCGCGGGCCAGACTGCCGCAGACAGCGGCAAAATCTGCAGCAACAATCGGGCAGCCGTGGATAAGGTTTCTCGATTTACCCGCCATCCCGCAAAGCACGGCGCCCTCGGGCCTGCGCATTGCAGCGTGGGCGAAGCCCTTTGCGCCAGTCATCGCCACATCGTCGCCGACCACGTCCGGGTACGCCGAACGAGCCGTCATGCCGCAGGCCGCAACTGCCGGAAATCTGGTTGCGCCATTGAGCGCAGCCGCGGCCGGGCGGTGGGACCGGATGAACAAGATCGACGTGCAGCTCTTTTCAGGATCGCTGGCGGCTGCCATGGACATACTGGTGCTCGGCGGCGCGAACGCGGCTGCGGTGATGGGCGCAAACGGGCAGTGGGAGGTGCTGCAGTTTGGCGCGGCAGTGGAAGTCAGCGCCGGGGTATGGCAGTTGCAAAAGCTGCTGCGCGGACAACTTGGCACCGGCGATGCTGCGCTGTCTGGCGCAACAGCTGGTGCATCATTTGTGCTGCTGGACAGCGCCGTAGTAACGGCTGGCCTTACGGCGGAAGAATCCGGGCTGGTACTCAACTGGAAGACGGGACCGCAAGGCAAGGACTTTACCGAACAGTATTTTGCCTCATCGGCAGCGGGTCCGGCAATGCGCTTTGCCAGATCCTATGCTCCTGCGCATCTGCGAGGCAGCAAAACGGCAACCGGCGATTTGCGCCTGACCTGGATCCGTCGCTCGAAGCGCGAGGGCGACAGCTGGGACGCGGCGGAAGTCCCTTTGCCGGAAGGCACCGAAGCCTACCGGATCGAGGTTTTTGACGGGTCCGGCGCACGCAAAAGCGAAGCGATTTCCTTGGCGTCCGAGTGGCTTTACACGTCCGCGCAGCAACTCGCCGATTTTGGCGCAGGACCCGCCAGCGCAACGATTTCCGTCAGCCAGATCGGCAGCAACGGGCTGGACGGGATTGCCGCGCTCGTTGCGGTTGCGATCTAAGGCAGGGCAATCCGCCGCACAGACTTGGCGCACTGAACATCTGCCTGGCGTTTCGCAAATTTCGGGGTGCTGACCACGCCAACGCCAAACATGAAAATCTGCGTCGTTCCGTTCATTTGCCGTTCAGTCTGGGGGTGATAGAGGAGCGTCATGAAAACGAACCTGACCCGTGTATTCGCCCTCTCAATTGGCCTCCTGAGCGCAAGCCAGGCGCTTGCTGTGACGCCGCGCCTGACGGTTGCTGACAGCGTGCGGACGTTGCCGCTGGTTTCCGTCGAGGCGGACTGCTTTGCGATTGGTCAGGAGAAGGCAGCCGAAATGGGCGGCACTTTGGCAAAAGCTGCGCCGGACACGGACGGCGATACGCCAGTCTGCCGTCTGGTCATCGTCGTGCCCGGCCAGGACGGCGAACGCCCCAAGCGCGTTGTCCTTGTTGTTCCCCAATAAATCGCATTTGCCAAACCGGGGTGCCGCTGTAATCTGGCGCCTTGAGTGCGGGCAGAGGGATTTCACATGAGACTGCTGGTTGTCGAAGACGACAAGGATCTGAACCGTCAGCTTTGCCAGGCGCTGGAGGCCCAAGGCTATGTCGTTGACAAGGCGTTCGACGGCGAGGAGGGGCATTTCCTTGGCGATACCGAACCCTACGACGCCATTGTGCTCGACATCGGCCTGCCGCAAATGGACGGGCTTTCGGTACTGGAACGGTGGCGTTCGGACGGGCGAAAAACCCCGGTGCTGATGCTGACCGCGCGCGACCGCTGGAGCGACAAGGTCGCCGGCATTGATGCAGGCGCGGATGATTATGTCACCAAGCCGTTCCATGTCGAGGAAGTGCTGGCGCGAGTGCGGGCGCTGATCCGCCGGGCAGCGGGACACGCTTCCTCGGAAATCACCTGCGGCGATCTGCGGCTCGATACACGCACATCCAAGGCGACGATGGGCGGGACAGCGTTGAAGCTGACCTCGCTGGAGTTCCGTCTGCTTGCTTACCTTATGCATCACATGGGTGAAGTGGTATCGCGCACGGAACTGGTCGAGCATCTGTACGATCAGGATTTCGACCGCGATTCCAACACGATTGAAGTGTTTGTTGGCCGCCTTCGCAAAAAGATGGGTCTCGATATGATCGAAACCATCCGCGGCATGGGCTACCGGATTTCCAATCCGGGGAGCGCGTCTGCGTGAGCCTGCGCATCTGGGCAGCCCTGCCTTATAACGGGACGGCCGCATGGGCAAATTGAGACTGCCCAATTCGCTGACGATGCGCGCGATCGCGCTCTCGACGTTTTGGGCGGCGCTGTCCCTGTTTGTCATCGCCAACGTCATCAACACGCTTTATCGCAACGCTGCCGAAAAGAGCTATGCCAACATCCTGTCGGCGCAGCTGTTCAGTCTGATCGCAGCAGCCGATATCGACAAAACTGGCAAATTGAACGGCGCGCCGGAATTGGGCGACATCCGCTATCAGCAGCCAGCCTCGGGCTGGTACTGGTCAGTTGAGCCGGTGACGTCAAAAGTCACAGGCCAGTTGAAATCAGTTTCGCTTGGTGGTGGCGCAATCAAAACGGCGGAACTGAAAGATGTTCCATTCACCACGGATTTCCGTCGCAGCTATATGGCAGAAGGCCTCGATGGCGAAACCGTCGACGTGTTTGAAACCGAAGTGTCGCTGGGAACTGAAGACCAGATCGCGCGCTTTCGCGTGATGGGCAACCGCAACGAATTCGAAGCCGAATTGGCGGATTTTTCCCAGACTTTGTATCTCTATCTGACCTTGTTCGGCCTCGGGTCAATTATCGTCAATGCGCTGGCGATTCTAGCCGGTTTGCGTCCGCTCAAACGCGCCGCCGAGGCATTGGCAGATGTGCGCGAGGGCAAGGCGCAACGGCTGGACGGCGCGTTCCCGGCTGAGATTGAGCCGCTCGCCGCCGAAATGAACGCGCTCATCGACAACAACCGCCGCATCGTCGAACGTTCGCGCACGCAGGTGGGAAATCTTGCCCATTCGCTCAAGACGCCGCTTTCGGTGATTATCAACGAAGGTCAGAGCCTTGGCGGCAAGACCGGCAAGCTGGTTGGCGAGCAGGCGCAATCCATGCAGACGCAGATCCAGCATTATCTGCAGCGGGCACGGGTAGCCGCACAGCGTGACAGCGTTGTCTTCCGCGCGCCTGTCGCGCCGATTGTCGAGCGTATGCTGCGCGTCATGCGCAAACTGAATCCGGACAAATCATTCGAACGGGTTGGCAGTGCTGCGTCGTTGATCTTTGCCGGCGAAGCTGAGGATTTTGAGGAAGTGCTCGGCAATCTCCTTGAAAACGCTGCGAAATGGGGCAAGAGCCGCGTTGAAGTCAGCCTTTCAGCCGAGGGCCCCGTGCTGACGCTGACGGTCGCAGACGACGGGCCGGGGCTTGATGAGAGCGAAATGGGCGAGGCGCTCAAACGCGGGAAGCGGCTGGACGAAACAATGCCGGGAACCGGGTTGGGCCTGGCGATTGTTTCAGATACAGTGCGCGAATATGGCGGGACAGTAACGCTTGGGCGCAGCAAACGAGGCGGCCTGGAAGTCAAACTATCGCTGCCAAGGGCAATTTGACGATGCGGTTGGAATTTAAGCGGGAAAACATGTTTGCACAAAAAATGCCGAATTTGCGGGTTGTATCCAGCCTCTTGATGGTCGCGTTGTTGGCCTCGGCCTGCCAGACAATCAAGCCGATAGGGGTTTCGGTGGTCAAACCCGGACTGGGTTCGGCCAAGCCGGTTGTTCCATCCAGCAATGCGGGAATCAGCGGCGGCGGACTTGTCGGAGGGAGTTTTGGCGCAGCGTTGAATGATGCGGACAAATCCGTTGCGCTCAATGCCGAATATCGCGCCCTGGAATATGCCGGCGGCGGCGAACTGGTGTCCTGGACCGGCAAGGACGGAAAGTCTGCGGGCAAGGTTGTGGCGGCCCAGCCCTACCGGGTGGGATCGCAGGACTGCCGCCAGTACAAGCATGAGCTGACGATTGGCGCGACAGTGACCAACGCGCGGGCAACCGCCTGCCGCAACAATGACGGCAGCTGGACTTTGTTGAACTGACCGCGACCAATTGACCACTGCGTCGCCAGATCAACACATTGCTGCCAACTGCCAAAGCCACTATCTGGTGATGATGATTTTCTGGTTGATCAGTGCAGCGCTCACTCTTGCCGCCGTCAGCGTGGCCTTGCTGCCGCTGACCAAGCGGCATCCGGCGGTGACATCGCGGGATGCAAACGATCTTGAAGTCTACAAGGATCAACTGCGCGAGCTTGGCGAGGATGAGGCGCGGGGATTGATTTCGACCGAAAATGCCAGCGCCGCCAGGCTGGAAATCTCCCGACGCATTCTCAAGCTCGACACGGCCGCAGGCGAACTGAACGATTTTGCCAGTCGCAGCTGGCCGGCTAAAGCGGCCGTCGGGGCGGCGTTGATGATCCCAGTGATTGGATGGGGCGGTTACCTGGCGAGTGGCCAACCGCAAATGCCGGATCAGCCGATTGCCTTGCGCATGAGCGCGCCCGCCTCAAACGCGCCAATAGAAGTGCTGCTGGCCAAAACCGAACAGCACCTTGCGCAAAACCCGAATGACGGGAAGGGCTGGGAAGTGATTGCCCCGGTCTATTTGCGCCTTGGCCAGTTCGAGAAAGCCGCGCTTGCATTTCGCCAGACGCTTAAGCTCAATGGCGCATCCGTCAAGAATGAGCTGGGACTTGGCGAAGCATTGGCCGGTTTGAACAACGGCTTGATCGGGCCCGATGCGGAAGAGGCATTCCGCCGGGCATCCGCGCTTGCCCCGCAAGATCCGCAGCCCAAAATTCTGCTGGCGGCGGCCTTTGCCCAACGTGGGCAGTATCCGCAAGCCAAGGCGGCCTTTCAGGCCATTTTGGACGGAGCGCCGGCCGATGCCCCATGGAGGACGATTGTCGAACAGTCAATCGCAAGCCTGGAGGCATCTCCAGCACAGCCAGCACCGAATACGGCCCAACCAGGGCCGACGGCTGCCGATATTGAAAATGCTGCAGGCATGTCCGCCGCTGACCGCACTGCGATGATTGAAGGCATGGTTGCCAATCTTGATGAGAAGTTGAAGTCCAATCCGGCAGACAAGGCAGGCTGGCTGAGGCTGATCCGCTCTTATGCGATGCTTGGCAAGACTGACACGGCATTGAACGCGCTTGCGCGGGCCCGGCAAGGACTCTCCGGCGATGCGGCAGGCTTGTCCGAGGTCAATGCGCTGGCGGCAGAGTTGGGATTGAAAGCGCCATGACCAGAAAACAGAAGCGGCTTGCGGTAATCGGCTCCGGACTTGCCATTCTAGGTGCGGCAGCAGCGCTCGTGCTATTTGCCTTGCGCCAGGAAATCGTGTTCTTCCGCACCCCGTCTGACCTGACCGAACAGCCCATTGCCGCAGGCACGCGCATGCGCATTGGCGGCCTAGTGGAGACAGGATCGGTGGTGCGCGGCGAGGGAACCACGGTCACATTTGCTGTGACCGACACCATCAAATCCCTGAAAGTCAACTATACCGGGATCCTGCCAGACCTGTTCCGCGAAGGGCAGGGCGTGATTGCCGAAGGCGCGCTCGGCAATGACGGCACCTTTGCCGCCGACACGGTTCTTGCCAAACATGACGAGACCTATATGCCTAAGGAAGTTGCCGACAGCCTGAAAGAAAAAGGCGTTTGGCAGGGAAAGCCATAACCGACAGGATGCGCCATGATTGTTGAATTGGGTCACTTCGCGCTCGTCCTCGGCCTGGCGATGTCGATTGCGCAGGTGCTCGTCGGGTTTCTGGCTGCGAAGTCGGATGATGGGCGGCTTGCAAAATCTGCAGGAAATATTGCTTTGGCCGGGTTTGCCTCGGTGACCCTGGCATTTCTTGCCCTGATCAATGCGCATGTCTCATCCGATTTCTCGGTGGCCAATGTCTTCGAGAATTCCCATACGCAGATGCCGCTGATCTACAGGGTCTCGGGGGTGTGGGGCAATCACGAGGGCTCCATGCTCTTGTGGGTTTTCATTCTTACTCTTTTCAATGCGCTGGTTGTTTTATTTGGCACAAATCTGCCGGATCGCCTGAAATCCAATGTCCTGGGCTTTCAAGGCATGATCGCATCGGCTTTCGTCCTGTTCATATTGGCGACTTCCAATCCATTCGCGCGGCTGGAAAATCCGCCGGTCGAGGGCAGGGACCTCAATCCGGTGTTGCAGGATCTGGGTTTGGCCATACATCCGCCGATGCTTTACCTTGGCTATGTCGGTTTTTCGGTCGCATTCTCCTTTGCCATGGCGGCGCTGCTGGATGGCCGCATTGATGCGGCTTGGGCGCGCTGGGTGCGTCCTTGGACGCTGGCGGCATGGATGTTCCTGACCGCAGGCATCGCCATGGGGTCGTACTGGGCTTACTACGAACTTGGCTGGGGCGGCTGGTGGTTTTGGGACCCGGTCGAAAACGCGTCGTTCATGCCCTGGCTTTCCGGCACAGCGCTGCTGCACACGGCAGTGGTCATGGAAAAGCGCGGCGCCCTGAAAATCTGGACTGTGTTGCTGGCTATCGTCACATTTTCATTCTCGCTCCTTGGAACATTCCTTGTTCGCTCGGGCGTGCTGACGTCGGTGCACTCATTCGCCTCCGATCCGAGCCGCGGGCTGTTCATACTGTTAATTCTCAGTCTGTTTGTCGGCGGCGCACTGACGCTGTTTGCCTTGCGGGCCGGACAGATCGAGCAAGGGGGGCTTTTCCATCCGATCTCACGCGAGGGCGCCCTGGTCTTCAACAACCTCTTCCTCACCACGGCAGCCGCTTCTGTGCTGATCGGAACTTTGTACCCATTGGTTCTGGAGGCTTTGACAGGCCACAAGATTTCCGTCGGCGCGCCATTCTTCAACCTGACATTCGGTCCACTGATGGTGCCGCTGTTGATGGCAATGCCATTTGGTCCGCTGCTGGCATGGAAACGCGGCGATCTATATGGCGCAAGCCAACGGCTGTTGTTTGTCTTGATCCTGTCGGCGCTTGCGGGCTTTGCGGCGATCTGGGTCGCAACCGGTGCGCCGGTACTGGCTGCCCTCGGAATTGGACTTGCCGTCTGGGTTATGGTTGGAAGCACAGTTGATTTGGCTGGCAAGGCAGGATTTGGCAAGAATTCCTTTGCAGTGGCAATGGGGCGGTTGCGCGGTCTGCCGCGCTCAGTCTTCGGCACGTTCCTTGGTCATTTCGGCATTGGTCTGACGACGCTCGGCATCGTCACGGTCAGCATTTTCGGCACTGAAACCGTCGTTGAAATGAAACCGGGCGAACGCGTGGCGGTTGCCGGATATGAATTGACTTTTGATGGGTTAAAACCGTTTGAAGGCCCGAACTTCAAGGAACTGCAAGGGTCGTTCCATCTCTCGCGTCCCTCTGGTGAAATGCTGGCGACGCTTGTCTCGTCGAAGCGAACGTACAATGCCCGCGGCATGCCAACGACCGAAGCTGGAATTGAAACCCGGATGGCAAGCCAGGTCTATGTTTCACTTGGTGATCAAACGGGTAATGGCGGCATTGTCGTGCGCGTCTGGTGGAAGCCGCTTGTGACGCTGATCTGGCTTGGCGCCGTGTTCATGGTTATCGGCGCGGTCACATCGCTCAGCGACAGGCGGCTGCGTGTTGGAGCGCCATCGCCAGCCAAGCGCGCCCCAGAACAGGCGATTGCAGCATGAGGCAAGGGCTTGGAGCGATTGTGATCGCGGCCTTCGCGCTGATTGCGATTATTCCGCAAGCCATGGCGTGGAATCCCGGCGAAGCGCTTGAAGATCCGGTGCTGGAAGCGCGCGCCCGGTCAATAACCAGAGAGTTGCGCTGCCTCGTCTGCCAGAACCAGTCGATCGATGATTCCGATGCGGACCTTGCGCGTGATCTGCGCGTCCTCGTGCGTGAGCGCCTGACAGCGGGAGACACGGACGAAGAGGTTTTCGAGTTTCTTGTCGCACGGTATGGCGAATTTGTTCTTTTGAAACCACGGTTCAATAGCGGCACTTATCTGTTGTGGGGACTGCCAATCCTGTTGTTGGGTGGCGGCGCCGCCGCCATTGCTTTGTCAGCAAGGCGGCGAAGAGTGCAAAAGGCAATTGCCGATCTGTCAGAGGCCGAAAAGACCCGCCTTGCGTCAATGATCGATCAACACTGATGGCGACATTCGGGCGAAGATTACAAAGAATTCATCTGGCGGAAATGGTCCGGTAATTTGAACTTTCGTATGTTTTGGGCATGGAGCCGACTGGCGCTCCCTTCAAACATGGAAGATCAATGCAATGCGCATCAATTCAAAAGGTTTTCGCAGCAAGCTGATCGTCGGCCTGCTGGCGGGCACGGCCTTCATCACCACGCTGGGACTGACGGGCAACGGCATTCCGGCAACAGCACTGGCTGAGGCCGTGCGCATTGAAGCCCCGGCACAGCCGGGCTTTGCCGATGTTGTGCAGCAGGTATCGCCTGCGGTCGTGAGCGTCCGGGTCAAGGGCAAACTTCAACCAGTCAACGATGAAGGCGGACCTGAACAATTCGGTTTTGACGGCCCCGGCTTTGACCAGTTGCCGGACAGCCACCCGTTGAAGCGGTTTTTCCGCGAGTTTGGCGGCCCGAACGGCCAGCCCCGTGACGGCGGCCCGCGTGCCGAACGCCGCGCACGCCCCCAGAGCCAGGGTTCAGGCTTCTTCATTTCCGAAGATGGTTTTGTTGTCACCAACAATCATGTCGTTGAAAATGGCGACGGTTTTCTTGTCGTCATGAGCGATGGCACGGAACTGGATGCCAAGCTGATCGGCAAGGATAAGCGGACCGATCTGGCTGTGCTTAAGGTCGAGCCGACCAAGAAATTCACATATGTGGCCTTTGCCGATGACAAATCCGCCCGCGTCGGCGATTGGGTCGTTGCGGTCGGCAATCCCTTCGGATTGGGCGGCACGGTCACGGCCGGTATCGTCTCGGCGCTTGGCCGCGACATCGGCTCCGGTCCCTATGATGATTTCATGCAGATTGACGCTGCAGTGAACCGCGGCAATTCCGGCGGGCCGACGTTCAACCTCAACGGCCAGGTCGTTGGCGTGAACACGGCGATCTTCTCGCCTTCCGGCGGCAATGTCGGCATCGCGTTTGCAATCCCGGCATCAACCGCCAAACAGGTTGTCGGCGAACTGATGAAGGACGGCGCGATCCAGCGCGGCTGGCTTGGTGTGCAAATCCAGCCGGTCAGCGAAGACATTGCCGACTCGCTTTCGCTGAAAGCTGCAAAGGGCGCGATGGTCAACGACGTGCAGGACAACAGCCCGGCCAAGAAGGCGGGAATTGAAGTCGGCGACGTTGTGCTGTCGGTCAACGGTCAGACCGTCGAAGACCCGAAGGATCTTGCCCGCAAGGTTGCTGACATCAAACCGGGATCACCGGCCGATGTCATCGTCTGGCGCGATGGCGCGGAAAAAACCCTGTCGGTCAGCATTGAAAAGCTTGCAGACGTTGCAGCTGTCGATCCTGTTGCCCCGGCGCCAACCCCGGCAGTGCCGCAGGACCTTGCTGCGTTTGGCCTCAAGGTCGCGCCCAATGACAAGGGCGCTGGCGTTGTCGTCACCGATGTCGATCCCGACAGTGCGGCTTCAGAGCGCGGCGTCAGTCCCGGCGATGTGATCGCTTCGGTCAATGATGTCGACGTCACATCGGCAGCCGACATTACCAAGGCCGTCGAAGCGGCAGCCGCAAATGGCCGCAAGTCGGTGCTGATGCGCATCGATGGCGAGAACGGCGCGCGGTTTGTTGCGCTGCCGGTTGCCAAGGGCTGATTGAGGTCCGGCTGATCCCAAGTCTGCCTGCGGCCGGACCACCCCCTCGGCCAAGGGCAAACACTGGCAGCGGGCGCCCAAAAGCCCGCTGCCACCCTCCCTCTCGCGCAGTCGCGCGTTTTCCCTATAGTGGGTGCCCATGAAGATTCTTGTGATCGAAGATGACCGCGATTCTGCCCTGTACCTTGAAAAGGCACTCGGCGAATCCGGCCATTCTATCGATATCGCAGCGGATGGTGAAACCGGATTTTCTCTAGCAGATTCTGGTACCTACGACGTCTTGGTGGTTGATCGCATGTTGCCGCGCCGGGACGGATTGTCCGTGGTGGCAGCACTTCGCGCCAAGGGCCATGCGACGCCGGTATTGATCCTTTCTGCGCTTGGCGAAGTCGATGACCGTGTCACAGGGCTGCGCGCCGGCGGCGATGACTATCTGACCAAGCCCTATGCGTTTTCCGAATTGCTGGCGCGCATCGAAGTGCTGCAGCGGCGCAAGGGCGCTTCCGATGTAGAGACGGTTTACCGGGTCGGCGATCTTGAACTTGACCGCCTGTCCCATATGGCCAAGCGGGCCGGGCAAGAGATCGTCCTGCAGCCGCGCGAATTCAAATTGCTTGAATATCTCATGCGCCATGCGGGGCAGGTCGTGACGCGCACGATGCTGCTTGAGAATGTTTGGGAGTATCATTTTGATCCGCAGACCAATGTGATTGACGTTCATGTTTCGCGGCTTCGTTCCAAGATCGAGAAGGGTTTTGGCGTGCCGCTGCTGCATACAGTCCGCGGCGCGGGGTATATGCTCAAAGTGCCGGGCAAAAAGGGATGAGCCGCATCCGCGCTCTCTTGTCGACGACTGCAGCACGCCTCTCGGCGCTCTATCTGCTGTTGTTCATGGTGTGCGCCTTGGCGCTGGTTTTCTATATGACCGGCCAGGCTGCCCGCGTTTTGCGCACCCAGACTCAGACTGCAATCAACGAAGAAGTCCAGGATCTGGCGCAGGTCTACCAGCGCACTGGCCTTGGCGGACTTGTTCGGGCCATTGACCGGCGATCACGCGTACCCGGCGCAAATCTATATCTGATCACCGACAAGGCAGGAGTTGTTCTTGCTGGCAATGTCGCAGACATTGATCCGGAAATTCTGCTCAAAGAGGGCTGGATACAGGAGCCGTTTGAGTATTTGCGTTTTGAAAATGACAGCGTGGAGCCGACCCACTATGCGCTGGCGCATGTTTTCCTTTTACCCAACAAGATGCGTATCCTGGTCGGCCGCGATCTTGGCGAGCCCGAACGGTTCCGCGCCATCGTCCAGCGTTCGCTGACTTTGGCGCTGGGTATGATGGGCTTTGGCGCATTGCTCATCTGGTACTTCGTCGGGCGCCATGCGCTCAAGCGTATTGACGGTGTTTCGGTTGCCAGTCAGCGGATCATGGCAGGGGATTTGACCGGTCGCCTGCCGGTGACTGGTTCCGGCGATGAATTTGACCGCCTGTCGGAAAATCTCAATCAGATGCTGGGCAAGATTGCCGACCTTAATGAAGGCCTGAAACAGGTCTCCGACAACATCGCGCATGACCTGAAAACGCCGCTGACACGTTTGCGCAACCGGGCGGAGGCGGCGCTGGCGACTCGCCAGTCCACCGGCGGCTACAAGGCAGCGCTCGAAGACATGATCGGCCAGTCCGACCAGCTGATCCGCACGTTCAATGCGATCCTGATGATCTCGCGCCTGGAGGCCGGCTATTCAAGCGAGCGGATGGCGGAAGTTGATCTGGCATCGCTGGCAAGCGATGTCGTGGAACTCTACGAGCCGCTTGCTGAAGAGGCCGGAACGACGCTGTTTTTCAAGGCAGACGGTCCGCAGAAAATTCAGGGCAACCGTGAACTTTTAAGCCAGACTCTGTCGAACATCATCGATAACGCCATCAAATATGGATCTGGGGTAAAGGAACCGAAGATCAGCGTTACGGTTTCAACTGAAGGCAAAGTTCCAGTTGTCACAATATCCGACAACGGTCCGGGCGTGGCAGACGCAGACCGCGAGCGTGTGACGGAGCGATTTGTCCGCCTCGAAAAGAGCCGGTCCTTGCCGGGGTCGGGTCTGGGGTTGTCGCTCGCCAAAGCTGTAATGAAACTGCACAAGGGGGACTTGCGTCTTGGCAGCGACGGGCAAGGGCTTAAAGTGAGTCTGGTCTTCAACGCATCCGGGGCGACCGCATGAGCGCTGTCACAAAACCGTCCGGTGAAGTCGGCGATCTTTTTGGTTTTGAACCGAAGACGTTGGCGCCGATGGACAAGCAGGCGGCGCGACGCCAGCTAGCCGAGCTGGCCGAGGCTGCAAAAGACGACGGGTCTGACCGGGTAGAGAAATTGGCGAAGGCAAATGGGTCGGCAGCCGTATTCCTCGGCGCGGTTATGGACTTGTCGCCATTCCTGCGCGACGCGGCGGTGCTGCATCCGCACTATCTGGAAGCACTGTTTGATGTGAAGCTCGATCACCGCATCGAAACGCTGATCCAATCCATTCCGGCACTCGGGCATTCTTGCTCAAGCGAGAGCGATTTGATGGCCGCGTTACGGCTGGCTAAGTCCGAAGCGCATTTCCTGATCGCGCTGGGCGACCTTGGCGGGCGCTATGGCGGCCATCAGACCACTTCGCGAGTCTCGCGCCTTGCCGTTGCCGCAACACAAGCGGCCGTCCGTTTTCTGCTGCTGGAAGGAGGGCGCACCGGCAAACTGAATGTCACAAATCTGGAAGACCCCGAAAAAGGCTCTGGCTGGATCATTCTGGGCATGGGCAAACTTGGCGCGCAAGAGCTCAATTATTCGTCTGACATCGATCTGATCGTGCTGTTCGACCCTTGGGCCGGATTGCTGCCCGATGTGCATGAAGGCATCGAGGTCTTCTCGCGGCTGACACGCCGGCTGGTGCGCATCATGCAGGATCGGACATCCGAGGGGTATGTCTTCCGCACTGATCTGCGGTTGCGCCCGGATCCCGGGTCTACGCCTCTGGCAATTCCAGTAGAAGCGGCGTTGAATTACTATGAAGGGCGCGGCCAAAATTGGGAGCGCGCGGCGCTGATCAAGGCAATGCCTATTGCGGGAGATATTGCGGCAGGTGACGCGTTCTTGCGCGAACTGTCGCCCTTCATCTGGCGCAAATATCTCGACTACGCCGCAATTGCCGATGTGCATTCGATCAAGCGGCAAATCCATGCGCATAAAGGACATGGCGAAGTTGCGGTGCTTGGCCACAATGTCAAACTCGGACGTGGCGGCATCCGCGAAATCGAGTTTTTTGTGCAGACCCAGCAACTGATCGCCGGTGGCCGCGAGCCGGAATTGCGCGGGCGCGAAACCATCGCGATGCTGGCAAAACTTGCTGAAAAAGGCTGGATTGCCAAGGAAGCAGCTGAAACGCTGACACGCGAATATTGGTTCCTGCGCGACATTGAGCACCGCATCCAAATGGTTGCCGACGAGCAGACCCATTCATTGCCGGACAGTGACGAGGAACTGCTGCGCATTGCCCGCATGGCAGGATTCAAAACGACACAGGATTTCAGCGAGCGCCTGCGCGCTTCGCTTTTGACTGTTGAAAAGCACTATGCGGAATTGTTTGAAGCTGCTCCTGAGCTTTCCACCGGCCTCGGAAATCTCGTCTTCACCGGTGACAATGATGATCCAGGCACCATCGAGACACTGGCGACACTGGGTTTCACCCGCCCGAGCGACATGTGCCGGATCATTCGCACTTGGCATTTCGGCCGCTACAAGGCGACCCAATCGGCGGAAGCGCGCGAGCGGCTGACGGAACTGACGCCATCGCTTTTGCGTGCGTTTGGAGCATCAAAAAGCCCGGACGACACCATGGTGCATTTTGATGGCTTCCTGCAAGGATTGCCATCGGGGATCCAGTTGTTTTCGTTGCTCGGCTCCAATCCGGCTCTGTTGGAATTACTGGTGACAATCATGGGCGCCGCGCCGCGCCTCTCGGACATCATCACCCGCAAGCCGCACGTGTTCGACGGCTTGCTTGATCCGGCGATTTACCGCGATGTGCCAACAACTGCCTATCTTGCAGACCGGCTGGATGCGTTTCTCGATGAGCGGTTCAGCTATGAGGAAAAACTGGACCGGTTGCGCATATTCGCCTCTGAGCAAAAATTCCTGATCGGTGTGCGCATGCTGACGGGCGCGCTTGCGCCTGTAGCCGCTGGCACTGCGCTGTCGAATCTTGCCGATCTGTTGCTGGACCGCACGTTTGCGCTCGTCAAAGCAGAATTTGAAACCAAGCATGGCAAGGTTGAAGGCGGGCAGGTCGCGCTTCTGGGACTTGGCAAACTCGGCAGCCGCGAACTGACGGCAGGTTCGGATATCGATCTGATCCTGCTTTATGATCACGATGGGGATGCAGGCGAGTCCGATGGCGGCAAACCGCTGTATCCGTCTCACTATTACAGCCGCTTGACGCAACGCCTGATCGCAGCCGTTTCCGCGCCGACTGCCGAAGGCGTGCTTTACGAACTGGATTTGCGCTTGCGCCCCTCAGGCAACAAGGGGCCCGTCGCCACACGCCTTTCCGCGTTTGAAACCTATCAGTCACAGGAAGCCTGGACCTGGGAACACATGGCGATGTCCCGCGGTCGGGTTGTGACCGGAGATGCCGAATTGGCAACCCGCATCGCCAACGTGCTCGATGCGTTGATGGCCAAGCCGCGCGAAATGAACAAAATCACCGGCGATATCGCCGAAATGCGTGGCATGATCGAAAAAGAGAAGCCCGCCAAGGGGCCGTTCGACCTAAAGTTGATGCCGGGCGGGCTGATTGATCTGGAATTCATCGCCCAGTTTGCCGTCATCGCAGCCAAATTTTCTGGCAAGCGATCGACGTCTACGCAAGCCACATTGAGCAGCCTCAAGGATGATCGTCTGACAGCTGGGCAGATCGAAACACTGGCTATGGCGCACCGGCTCTATTCGTCAATGACACAGATTCTCCGTCTTTGTCTGAACAATGATCCGGACAGTGACGCTATGGGCGAAACACTCTTGGAAATCATGTGCCGCGCAGCCGATATGCCCGATGAGGCAACGCTGGCGGCACATGTCAAGAACACGGCGGGGCAGGTGAGGAAAATCTTCAACCTGCTGTTCCGTGCACCGCATGGGTGAGCGCGATGGGCCGCGCTATTCATGCTCCCGCATCGGGGGTGTCGATGCAAAGGAAGACTATCATGAAGAAGACAACAAAGATGGCGCTCGCATTCGTCGCGCTTTCGACCACGCTTGCCGGAACCGCGCTTGCTGACAAGCGCAATGGCGGGCGCGAGATGGGCATGGGCGGCGGCATGATGCAGCCGCTTGAACTGGCTGATGCTGACAAGAATGGCGAGATTACCTTCGATGAATTCAAGAAGGCGGCCGGCGACCGGTTTGTGCTGGCCGATGCCAACAAGGACGGGAAAGTAACGGTCGAAGAGATGGCCGCAGCCATCGAAAAGATGCGCGCCGAAGAAATGGCCAAGCGGATGATCACGCGCTTTGATGCCGACAGTGACGGCGCCGTCACGCTGGCTGAAATCGAAAATGGCCAGAAGGAAATCTACGCCCTGATGGACCGCAACGATGACGGGAAGCTTGTCGAAGACGAACTCAGGCGAATGGGTGGCAAGCACAAGGGCTTCGGCTGGGGCCGCTCAGGCGGCTCCGGCAACAATTAAACAGAAAGGACCCCGGAGAGCAATTTCCGGGGTTTTAGAGCGTGATGTTATTGGCTGGAATCATTGTATCGGGTTC
>JBAVTG010000170.1:0-4223 GCA_049696015.1 Rhizobiaceae bacterium
CGCAAAGACCCGGCCAAGGCGGGCATGCTCGCTGTCAACATTCTGGAACCGGCCGCCTACCGCTATCAGGACAATCGTTTGATTTTGCTGCTCGCGCGCGAATACCTGGATGGAAAACATCGCATGCAAAACTTGGACTTGGCCTTCCAACTGCTCAATCGCCCGTCCCTCAAGGACAATGCCCGTGCGGATTACTTCCTGGGTGTTCTTTATTCAAAAGAGAACTTCGACAAGTTTGATATTCAGAAATCGATTTCCTACCTCAAAAACGCCTCTCGAAAAGGCATCAAATCAGCGGATGACTTATTGAAAAAGATAAATCAGAACAAGAAATGAATAAACATTATTGTGTTTTTAAGCTGCCGTAAATGATAATAATCGGAATTATGTACATGATTGTCAAAATATCGTGAGTAAATATCGTATTGAACATTCCGTTCAATATTGATAACACGAAAATCAATAAAAGAGAGTATACGTTTCTTATATCAAGATCAAATCTTTTTCTAAAATATATAACAGAAAAAAGCGGTGAAAAGACCAATAATGTCAAAAATATCACAGCAGGTATACCACCAGCCAATGCGCTATCTACCCAAATATTATGCGCATGCGTAAGGCGCACATAAGAGACATTTTCGGGTAACTGCCTCAAAACTTGAGTCATCTTGTTGACTTGCCCATACCCCAAGAACGGGGCCCGGGCAATTGAGCCGAACGCAATCCGCCAGATTTCCAATCGCATCGCCAGCGAGTTCGAAACAAGATCCCCGCTCAGTTGCGCATATTCGCTGAATGTCCGGTCAATCTCTCGCGTGAGCACACGCCAGGACAGTCCGCCAAAAATGACGGCCGCACACGCCCCAATTATGACATGGCTGCGATGGACGATTGTCGTCGCCCGCATCGCAACAAAGGCGAACAGCATCGGCGCCATCACCATGACCGGGTAAAGCGCGCGCGTGCGCGACAGGACGAGTGCGCCCATGCCAAATAGAAATCCTGCCAGCGCAAACAGGCGCTGCGTACGATCAGGTGACGTTGCATTGGACAGCGATAGCGCACCCGAAACCGCGCAGACATACCCAAACACGGAAGCATTGCCGGCACCTCCTTCAATGGGCCAATAGCCCATCGCGGTTTGGAAAAGCGCGGCGGCCAGGGCAAGAAATGCGCCGGCTGGCGCATATCGGAACATGAAGTCCGGTGCTGTTCCTGATGCCGAATGCTGCGAACGTGAGATAAGCGCGGGCACGAATGCAAATGCAGCGCCTGCAGCAAGCCCTTTGGCAATGCCGCCTGCCCCGTCGGCGGCAACGCTGGCGATGAAGAGGGTCAAAGCATAGCCAAGCCCGGAATAAACGAAGAGGCGCGCCTCTACTGGAATTTTGAATGCAAACCGGCCCATGGCGATGCAGATGAACGCCCAAACGCCTGCAACAAAATACAGGACACTCACCAGCGAGCCGGCAATCCCGGGAACGGCAATCATATAGCCGGCCCACCAATTGTCAGAAGCGGCCGTTCCGGGGCGCAAGCGTGCGGCGCTGCGAAGGTGTTTCAAACCAGTCATGTCGAGCAAAAGTCCCCGGATCCGCGACCGGGTCTCACGCTTGATGCCAACGCAACAGTCACGCTTCCTTTTTGATTTGAGCCTTCAAGGCATAGGCAATCATCCCGGCAAATGCTCCGAAAATCAATGCGGCAATGGCCAGCAAGGCCGAACGCAGGTCAATCAAAGGCTTCTTGCTGGTGGCGACATCTTTCGGCAGGCTGTTGAGTCTGTACAGAGCCTTGTCAAAGTTCAACCGGCTTGCGCTGAGTTCGTCGCCGAATGACGAGGCATCGCCCCAAAGGGCATTGATTTCGCCTACGGCCGCAGCCATGCCTTCGACGAACCGCTTTTCAAGCAACTGCTTTGAAATTCCCGAAAGCGTGGTGGTGTTCAACGCCAAAAGCCGCTCATTCAGTCTGGCTTTTTGATCATTGGTTTGAACTGCCTGATTTTCAAAGCCCAGCTTGTCGCGCAGCAATCCTTGCTCAAATTCGATTCCCGAGCCGCGGTTGGAAAGTTCGACGATCCGGTCAACAAAGGCGCCGTCAATTTGCGTCGCAACGTTCCCCGATGGCGCCCCGGATCCATCCGCCGTGCCCGGCGCTTTTGATCGGAAGTCCCCGATGACTTGCGTAACCCGCGACGAAAGACCCGTGCTGACATCCACATCGCGCTCCAGAGAGCGGATGAGATTGGAATAAACCAGCGCGGCGAAAGCCGGATCCTTCGACAAGCCTTGATCCACAATCGGCTTCAACGACAAGCGCAGCCGGAACTCTTCAAAACTCTGTGCTTCTCGCAACAAGTCTGAAACACTTTTGCCGGACTTCGTCGAACGGTATGTTTCAGAACCAGGGATTTCGCTAATCGAGATGAGTTTCTTCAGCAAAATTCCGGACTGCTTTGCCACATAATCATAGGCTAGCGGATAGTCGAGCTCACCCACGAGTCTGGGGTCAACGATGTCAACGCCCGATACCGATTGCTGCAGGTTCGTAACGCCCAATTTTTCAATAAAGAGCTTGGCCCAGGTTGCCGGAACATCGCTTACAATCTTCTGCGCGAGATTGTCCGATATCCCATAGGATTCGGATATTGCGAGTGTAATCTTCACTCCATTGGCGTTAACAGCATCGAGCGCTTGCCTGAATTCTTCTTCTATGGCTTTGCGTTCTTCAAACGTAATGGTTTTGCTCTCAAGCCTGAGGCGATATCGGTCTGAGATGCTCTGATAGGCCGGCGAATAGGGCTCAACGCTGATCATCCCGCCAAAATCAGCCAGATTGATGCCCGATTTGTCCAAATTGTTGAGCCGGTAAACCTCTTCAACCACCATCGGCGAGCGCAAATCTGTCGCTGAAAATGGCGCCCCGTTTGGATACTTGCCCGCGTCCGCTCCGCTCATTGTTGTCATGATCGACGTGCTGTACGAATTTACGCCTGGAACGGCGATGCGCGCAACAAGCAGCAATATGCCTGCAAGCGCAAACAACCCAAGTGCGGACGCGATCACCCAATAGCGGCCGCGCCACAGGAAGCGAACCAGGTCGCCGATTGAAAATTCATCATCTTGCGGCTTCGAAAAACCAACCTGATACGCGCCTTGGCGGCTTTCGCCAAAACCCGCGCCAACGTTCTCGACGCCTGAAGTGCGTGCCATATTGTTCATATTCCCTGTTTTTCCGCCATTGCGCCCACAATGCCGGTTCACCCGCTGGCCAGATACACCAGTGAATGCCACTGTGCAATTCTGCTGCCACCTGTGCCATTGACAACAAGAGCGCCGGATGGCGCACATAGGTCTTTGAAATCGGGGAATCCAAAACGTGCCAGAGAAAACACTGACCGGCAAACTCGCCCGCATCCGCGCTGGCGCATACACTCCAGGCGACTTCATTATCGCCGATGCCAAGGACGCCGACATGGCCTTCGCCATTCCCGGCATGGGCCCCCGCGCCGACGGATCAACAAAGTCCCGCGCGCAGTTTCTCCAGTCCATCCGTGACATCTGTCAGAGCGGCATCATTGATGTCATGTTGACCTCGGCCTCAAACGGCGAAGCACTGTCAAACGAGGGCCTGTTCGAGACAACACCTGCAACACTTGCCATCCGCGGCAATGACACCAGCGACATCTGGCGCGTGCGCGGCGGCAATTATCACCTTGAGCCTTCGCGGCCCTTCCGTTCGGCCAACATCAAACAGGCGGTCAAATTCTGCGGCCTGACGCTCTATTCCATGACCTTCAACAACATCCTCGACGCCGACTATGCCAGCCTCGAAGCCTTTGCCCGCTACCGCGCCGACTGTGCTGACGCGGGCATGAAATATTTCCTCGAAGTCTTCAACCCCAATGCCGCGCGCGATTTGCCCCCGCAAGCCATCCCCGCCTATGTCAACGACATGATCATCCGCGCGCTGGCCGGCGTCACCGCTGCCGAGCGCCCGGAGTTTCTGAAAATCGCCTACAATGGCGCGCGGTCGATGGATGAGCTTGTCTCGCATGATCCGGGCCTTGTCGTCGGCATTCTCGGCGGTTCGGCCGGCACGACACGTGACTGCTTTGAACTGTTGCATCAGGCGCAAAAGAACGGCGCGCGCGTGGCCCTGTTTGGCCGCAAAATCAATCTGGCCGAATCGCCGCTGGATTTGATCGCCCTGTTCCGCCC
>JBAVTG010000171.1:0-13993 GCA_049696015.1 Rhizobiaceae bacterium
GATGCAGCTCGCGCACATAGCAGACGTGGATTTCGGCGGTGTAGATGGTCACCTTGCGGTTTTGCACATAGTCGAGATTGATGCCGAGGGACGACAGGCCGTGATCGGCGGCGCGGTCAAACAGGACGTTGTAGTAGGCCATGTTGAGGTGACCGTTGTAATCGGTCCATTGCGGTTCGACGAGCATCAGGGGCGAGCGGAGGGCGGTGGTGTTGGGCGTCATGGCGGTTCCCGAGATGGACATTGGCTGCGGCTGACGCCAGAGTAGCGGCACTGATTTGAGGCGCAAGCCACGCGCCGCTGCCACGGGACCGTTTCATGTCGCTATCTGACATTTCCGCATTGCCCCGCAACGACGACGGGATTGCCACGGCACTTGGCATTCTCAAGCAGCGGTTCGGGCCGCATTGCCAGACCGGCGCGGATATCCGCCGCCAGCATGGGCATACGACAACCTATATTCCCAACCAGCCGCCGGATGCGGTGGTGTTTGCCGGGTCGGCGGCGGAGTGCCAAGAGGTGGTGCGGGTTTGCGCTGCGCACCGGGTTCCGGTGATCCCGTTTGGCACGGGGACGTCGCTGGAGGGGCATGTGAACGCGCCGGCGGGCGGGATATCGCTCGATCTGTCGCGGATGAACAGGGTGCTGCAAGTCAACGCCGAAGATCTGGACTGCGTGGTCGAGCCGGGCGTGACGCGCCAAGCTTTGAACGAGCATCTGCGGGCAACAGGTCTGTTTTTTCCGATTGATCCGGGCGCAAACGCGTCGCTTGGCGGCATGGCCTCGACGCGGGCATCGGGCACCAATGCAGTGCGATACGGGACGATGCGCGAGAATGTGCTCGCGCTGAAATGTGTGACGGCCGACGGGCGGCTGATCACCACGGCGCGGCGTGTGAAGAAGACGTCGGCAGGCTATGATTTGACGCGGCTGTTTGTGGGCTCGGAAGGGACACTTGGGGTCATTACCGAACTGACATTGAAATTGGCAGGCATTCCGGCGGCTATTTCGGGCGGGGTTTGTCCGTTTCAGAGCCTTGAAGAGGCGTGCAATGCGGTGATCGCGACGATTCAATCGGGAATTCCGGTGGCGCGGATTGAACTGGTCAACGGGCTGCAGATGAAGGCGATGAACCAGTATTCGGGCCTTTCCTATCCGGAAGGTCCGTGTCTGTTTGTCGAGTTTCATGGGTCTGACGCATCTGTGGCTGAGCAGGCTCAGGGGTTTGGCGAGATCGCGGCGGAGTTTGGCGGCGGGCCGTTCAACTGGACTGCCAACACCGATGAACGGCTCAAATTGTGGAAAGCGCGGCATGATGCCTACTGGGCCGCGCTCACCTTGCGGCCCGGCGCCATGGGCATATCGACGGACGTATGTGTGCCGATTTCAAGGCTCGCCGAATGTGTCGCCGAAACAGAACAAGACATCGCCGAATCCGGTCTGATCGCGCCGATCGTCGGCCATGCGGGCGACGGCAATTTTCATGTGCTGGTTTTGCTGGATTCAGACAGTGCGGCGGAAGTTGCGCGCGCCGAAGCGTTTGTGGCGCGGCTGAACGGGCGGGCTTTGTCGATGGACGGCACTTGCACAGGCGAGCACGGCATCGGACAGGGCAAGCGCGGGTTCCTGCGGGAGGAATTGGGTGAAGCGGTGGATGTGATGGGCGCGGTGAAGCTGGCGCTGGACCCGCTGGGCATCATGAACCCGGGGAAACTCTTTTTGTAGCAAGTCATCGCCTTGTTTGTGCCAAGCCAAGCCTGCATTCTCTTGACGCAGCACGCGCGCTTGCCTCTTGTGGTGTTGCGCGGTTCGGGAGGTTTTTCTGGCTCGGTTGTTTGTCATTGTCGGCGGAATTCTGGTGCTGCTGCTTTCAGCTGCGCTGATAGCACCGCTGTTTATCGACTGGACGGATTATCGCGCCAATTTCGAAGCGCAGGCTTCGAAAATACTTGGGCAACCGGTGACGGTTGCGGGGGCCGCCTCGGCGCGGCTGTTGCCGTTTCCCTCGGTGACATTTGAGGATGTGCGGGTAGGTAAGGACTTGGCGAGCCCGTCCTTGACCATGGCGCGGTTTTCGATGGATGCGGAACTTGCGCCGTTCCTGTCAGGCGAAGTGCTGATATTCGACATGCGGGTGTCGCGGCCGCGGGGGCAGGTGACAGTGCATGAGGATGGCACGATTAACTGGGCACTGCGGCCGGCCTCGCCGTTTGATCCGGGTCAGGTGAAAATTGAGAACCTGGTGGTTGATGGCGGGCAAATCGATTTTGTCGATGAAGCGCAAGGCACGCAACACCGGCTTGCCATTGTTGAAGCGACGATTTCGGCGCGGGGTTTGACCGGGCCTTGGCGCGTCAACGCCAAACTCGCCGCGGACGGCGAACCGCTTGTGGTGGAAGCCTCCACTGGCGCTTTGAGCGAAGATGGCACGCTGCCGCTGCGGATGACAGTGTTTCCAACGCAGAGATCGGTGGCGATCGAAGCAAACGGCAGCGCCACATCGCAGGCCGGACGGATCGCTTACGCTGGCACATTCGGACTGCGGCCTGCGGCATTGACCGACCCGGCTTCTCCGGCGCTGCGCGACGGGGATGGCAATGCGAACGAGGCAGCAGAGGCATTTCGCGTCAGCGGCGCATTTGACATGCGGCCTGAAGGATTGGAATTGCCGGAGCTGCGGCTGGAGACGGGCGATCTTCAAAATCCCTATGTGGCCAACGGCAAGGGCGCGGTCAGCTTTGGCGCGGCGCCACGTTTCGATCTGACGCTGGACGGCACGCAGGTCACATTCAGCGACAAGGGCGACAAGGTCGCAGCAGGCACCAGCCTTGAAAAGCGGATCACGGCGTTCCGGCAGTTTGTCGAGGCCGTGCCGGTGCCGTCGATGCCGGGTGTCATTGCGGTCAAACTTCCGGCAGTGGTGGCGGGCGATACGACAATCCGCGAAGTGGAATTCAAAGCGGAGCCGGCCGGGGACGCCTGGGCGGTCAAAGGGATGCGGGCAACGCTGCCTGGGCGGACGAAACTTGAGGCTGACGGGCTGCTGTCGGGCGGGGACAATTTCGGGTTCAAGGGAAAACTCATTGTCGCTTCAAGCCAGCCGTCCGGTCTGGCCACATGGCTGGCCGGCGAAGTCGGGCCTGCCATTCGCCGGCTGGAAGCAGCAGGCTTTTCAGCCGATGTCGACCTGACGCCTGAATTGCAGACATTCAACCAGCTCGAACTGGCAATAGGCGACTCGGTGTTAAACGGCAGCGCGGTGCGGCGGACCGACGGGGCGCGGCCGGTGGTTGATCTGATGTTGAGAGGCGGCGCGCTCAATCTCGATGCCATGCCGGATATTCTGGCAGGGCTGGTGACCGGCAAAGGCGGCAACCAGCTGGCCGGGCATGATGTGACGCTCAGCCTCGACGCCGGGCCGGTGAGCGCAGGGGAACTGGAGGCGAAGGGGCTGGGCATAAGCGTACGCCTGAAACAGGACCGGGCCGACATTGACCGGCTGATGGTGACTGACCTTGCCGGCGGATCGATTTCGGCGACGGGGGCGCTGACAGGATTTCCCGATCAGGTTTCCGGGTCTTTTGATGCGGCGCTGGTGAGCGCTGATGGTTCCGAATTCATTGACATGCTGGCTGGCGCGTTTCCGGATAGCGCGCTCTTGGAGACTGCGGCCGCGCGTGTTGCGGCAACGCCGGGGCTGTTGTCGGACATGCAGGTGTCGGCAGTCGCATCGTCTGCACCCAGTGGCGAGACCCGGGCATGGACACTGAGCGGCAACGGCACGGCGGCGAGCGGCAAAGCGTCGTTTTCGGGAAACGGCAGCGCAAGCGCCGATGGATTGGCATCGCCTGAAGGCCAATGGCAGGCGACCATCACCCAAGACGAGCCACTGAATTTTCTGACGTTGGCCGGCATTTCACTGGTGCCGCTGGGCGCGCCGGGACCAGCCACGTTGGACATTGTGGCTTCGGGAAAGCCTGGCGCTGATCTCAATGTGGATCTGGCATTTACCGGTGAAGGCACGTCGGCGACACTTTCGGGCAAATATCTGAAAACCGACGGCGCACTCGAGCGGTTTGACGGCAAGCTCAATCTCAATTCAGTTGATCTTGATCCCTATCTGATTGCTACGGGATTGGCATTTCCCGGCACCGGGTTCGGCACACCGGTCAAACTCGACACCGATGTTTCCAAACTTGGACCGGTGGTTCAGTTGGCAGGCGTTGACGCTGAAACGGGAGACTTGAAAACCAGCGGCCGGCTGACCATTGATCTGTCCGGCGAGCGGACCAAGTTGAACGGCGATCTGAGCGTCGGCCGACTGGACAGTTTGTGGCTGTTTGAAAACATCGCCGGGTCTGGCGGCATGACAATCGGCGCGGATGGCAAGTCCACGGCTCCGTTCATCACCGATCCGGTGTTACCCTTTGACGGGCGCATCCAGCTGAAGGCGCAATTCCTGGGATTGGGAGCGCTGGGCGAGGGAACCGATGCATCCGCCGGAATGGTATTGAACGGCAGTTCCCTGCGGCTGGAACAGATCAGCTCAACGCTTGCGGGCGGCACACTGACTGGCGCGGTCTCCGCCGCCAATGATGGAGGCACCGTGTCTGTGAGCGCGGACATGTCACTCAAGGGCGCGGCACCTGACGGTTTGATTTCGGATTCGGGGCTATCGGGGAAAGCAAGCATTTCAGGCACAGTTTCAGTGACGGGAAAGAGCATAGAAGCCTTGCGCGCATCGCTGACCGGCTCAGGCGTGGTTTCATTCAATGGCGCGGCAATCAATGGCCTGAACCCGGACGGGTTTGCTGCCATGCTCGCGATCCCGGCAGAGCAGGGAAAAGCGCCAGAGGACGCGGCAGTGCGCGCCATGATCGGCACAGCTGTCTTCAGCGGTTCGATGCCGTTTGCCGACACCAGCGCGGCCTGGACAGCGGCTGGCGGCAAGGTGCGCATGCCGGCCTTGCGCGCGGTCAGCGGCAAGTCGGTGCTGGATGCGGTGATCGAGGCGGATATCCCTGCATCAAGCGTGAGTGTCAATGGCCGCATTGCCTTTGATGCCGGGCCGGAAGCATTGGCGGGTGCGGAAACTGTGGTGCCATTTACGGTTTCGCGCACGCTTGGCGGCATTGAAACCGGCGCCACGGAATTTGCCAGCGATGCGCAGCCGATGACGCAGTACCTGACGCAGCGCGCGCTGGAAGCGGAGCAGGCCCGCGTTGAGGCAATGCAGGCGGCGCTGACCGACAAGCAAAGGCTGCGGCGCGACCTGCGGACGGTCCAGCTAGCTTATGCGGACCGCGACCGCCGGGCGAGCGCGCTTGAAGGGGCCTTGCGCGCGGCGGCAAAGATAAAGGGCGAGCAGGCACAGCAATTGTGGTTGGACGAAAAGGCACGGCTGGAGGAAGAAGCACGGCTTCAGCGCGAGGCGGAAGAAAAGGCGAGGATTGAGGCAGAGGCCAAGGCGGCCGAAGAGGCGGTGAAGGCGGAAGCGGCGGCCAAGGCGGCGGAAGCCGCGGCCAAGGCGGCGGAAGCCGCGAAGGCGGCGCAAACGCAGACACTGCCTGATCCAAATCTTGCTGACCCGTTTGGGGCGCCACAAGAGACGCCGGGAACCGGCACCGTTGTGCCAGCGATCCCAAAACTGCAGCTTGATCTCAATCCTTAAGCGGTCTGTCTGCCACATGCGCCAACGCGGCAAGGCGCAAGGCTGAGGACAGGTTTGCATCGCGCGCCCGTGAAGCGTCGATCTCACCGATCAGCTTTGCCAGGGGTATGGCGCGGGTGTTTGCCATTTGCCTGAGGACATCGAGGAATGGTTCCTCAATGGAATAGGATGTGCGGTGGCCGCTGAGCGAGATTGAACGCTTGCGCACCGTCATTTTGCGTCATCTGCGCTATCGGCCAGCCGGTGCCCGTCAAGTTTTTGCTTTTCAAGCCGCTTCAGCGCCTCGGCTTTCTCGCGCAGATGTTTGGGCTCGCCAAAGCGGGAGCGGTTCTGATCAGCAGCGGCGTCCTTGGCTGTCTTTGCCTTGGCCTTGCGGGCCAGCCGAAGGTTGACGATCTCGCCCATCAATCATTTCTTGCGGAAAGAATCGAGGGAAACGACATCGGCGGACGGCTTGCCGTCCTCAGGCTCCGCTTTCTTTGCAGCTGCCTTCTCGGCTTTGGACTTTACCGCGCGCGGCTTCAACGGCGCCTTGATGACTTCATGCAAAACCGGCCCTGCCGGGACAATATCTGTTTCGGTCAACGTATCGGCAGCAGCCGAGCGCACTTCAAACTCCAGCTCGAAATTGACCGACGGATCATAAAAGCCGCGGATGGCGGCGTAGGGGATCACCAGTTTCTCGGAGATATCGGAGAAGGAAAGGGTCACTTCAAAACCGGTTTCCGAAACATCCAGGTCCCAATATTGGTGCTGCATGACAATTGTCATCTGCTCGGGATATTTTTCGCGCAGGCGCGAGGAAATACGCACGCCGGGGGCAGTAGTGACGAAGGTGATGAAAAAATGGTGGTTGCCCGGCAAGCCGGTCCGATTGACTTCCATCAGGACCTTGCGAATGACGCCGCGCAAAGCATCCTGCGCGAGAATGTCATATCGGATCATGTCTTGGGTCATCGTCTGCCTGTTTGCGGAATCGCGGATTTTCACAGGTCTAGACCGGACGCAGCGCGGCGTAAACCCGTGTGTGGCACAGATCGGCAAAAGGCGTTCGACAAAGCGGAAAAGTGGAGGTTTCTGTTGCCAGGTACCTCCGGACCCCGCCTGACGGTGCTACCCGTCAGGGCTTGATTTCCGAACTCGCACCGCCGTTAGGCAGCGAGAGCAACCGGAGCATAGTTGTCGTTTGCAACTACTGAGTAGCCCGATAACGGTGGTACAATGCCGGGCAAAAGCGCGCTTTTTACACCCTCGTCGATCCTGTGTCGCCCCCGCCACAGGCCAGCAGTGCTGGCTTCTGGTGGAGGCGCCGGGTACTGCCCCCGGGTCCGAATGGTTTATTGCAACGGCCGTTTATCACCATAGCCGGACAAGCCGGCACGCCAGATATAGGCTTTCATCAGTCCATTTGAAAGGGGCATCCCAGCCATCCTTCGTGTAAACTTTGCAAGCGGGCGGTGAATAGTTGCAGTTGTAGGGATTGACTTAACTACACGCGTCGGCAAAGTTGCGTAAGGTTGACGCAGCGGGCAACGAAGAACCCGGGGAAAAGCTGCGGCCGGAGGGGCACTGAAAATTTTCTCGTGAAGGGGACTACTATGACTGACTACGTGGCGGATGTCCGCCGTTATGACGCCAAGGCTGACGAAGCCATCGTTGGCAAGATCGTGAAACATCTGGGCATTGCCCTGCGCAACAAGGATTCCTCGCTGGTCTCCTGCTCGGATCCTGCAGAGCTCGACCGCGTGCGCGAAAAGTGGTGCATCAAGAAGTTCGGCTCGACCGATGCCAAGAAGTGCGATGACGTGATTGGCAAGGTTTGCGAGACGATGAAGGGCGACAAGCAAAAGGGCCGGGTGACTTTTTACTATCTGGTCGCCAAGCATTTGGACAAGCTCGGCGCTCTTTAAGACGCTTTTGGACAAGCAGAAAAAAACCCCGGCCGGGCGGTTCGGGGTTTTTGTTTGTCTTGAAGCTCGGTCTTGCCCTGTCGCGTCACCGGGCGAGGCAGGATAGGATCGCCGTCCGAATCGTTATCAGGTTGATCCCATGCGCGCCTACCTCGATCTTCTGCAGCATGTGCTGGACAATGGCACGGACCGTGAGGACCGCACGGGAACCGGGACACGCGGCGTGTTTGGCTACCAGATGCGGTTTGACCTTGCTGCTGGTTTTCCGGTTCTGACAACCAAGAAACTTCACCTGAAATCCATAATCCATGAACTGCTGTGGTTTCTGACCGGCGACACCAACATCGGTTATCTGAAAGCGAATGGCGTTTCGATCTGGGATGACTGGGCCGACAAGGATGGCAATCTGGGCCCGGTTTATGGCTACCAGTGGCGCTCCTGGCCCGACCCGAAGGGTGGCTCGGTCGACCAGATCTCAAAGCTGATTGCCCAGATCAAGAAAAATCCGGCCTCGCGGCGGCATATTGTATCGGCATGGAACCCGGCGCAGGTGGATGAGATGGCGCTGCCGCCGTGCCACTGCCTGTTCCAGTTCTATGTCGCCAATGGCAAATTGTCGTGCCAGCTTTACCAGCGCTCGGCCGACATATTTCTTGGCGTGCCGTTCAACATAGCCTCCTATGCGCTGCTGACGATGATGGTGGCGCAGGTCTGCGGGCTGGAACCGGGCGAATTCATCCACACGCTTGGCGATGCGCATCTGTATTCAAACCATTTCGATCAGGCGAAGCTGCAATTGACCCGCACGCCCAAGGCGTTGCCGCGCATGGTGATCAATCCCGAAATCAAAGACATATTTGGCTTCAAGTTCGAGGATTTTACCCTTGAGGGTTATGTTCCCGATCCGCACATCAAGGCGGCGGTTGCAGTGTAGCTTGGCAACATTGGATGACGCGACCTATGTTTCCAGTTTCGGAAAAGGCACTGACGTGAGTGGATTCAAGCCGACATTGACCCTCGTGGTCGCCGTCGCCGAGAATGGCGTGATCGGCAAGGAAGGCGGCTTGCCTTGGCATTTGTCTTCCGATCTGAAGCGCTTCAAGGCCGACACTATGGGCAAACCGATCATCATGGGGCGCAAGACCTATCTGTCTATCGGCAAGCCGCTGCCGGGGCGGGAGAACATTGTGGTGACCCGCGACAGCGCTTTCAAACCGGACGGGGTGATTGTGGCGGCCACATTGGACGAGGCATTGGACAAGGCCGGCGAAGCGGCAAGCCGCATGGGTGCAGCTGATATTGCAGTCATTGGCGGGGGCGAGATCTACAGGCAGTTGTTTGAGCGGGCGGACAGGCTGATCCTGACACAGGTGTTTGCAGCGCCGCAGGGCGACACGCTGTTTCCGCCGGTCAGAGCGGGTGAGTGGGACGCAGTTGCCAGCCAGGATTACCCGATGGGCGAGAGGGACAGCCATGCGACACGGCGCGTGGTCTATGAACGGCGGCGGTAACCTTGTACCCATCCTTACAACAAGTTCGCGTGTCCTCCGTTGAATAGTCGCGGGCGCATACCTATAACCCATTACGGAACGCTGCCGGGCGACATGCCGGCGGCAAGAGATGCAAAGACTGGAAAGGTCATCAATGCCCTGGAATAACCAGAGCGGTGGAGGAGGCCCGTGGAAGCCCTCCGGCAATGGCAACAATGGCGGCCCGTGGGGCCAAGGTCCGCAAGGACCAAGGAACACCGGGCCGGGCAACAATCCGCCTGACCTAGAAGACATATTGCGGCGCGGCCAGGAGCGGCTGAAGCAAACGCTGCCGGGCGGCGGCGCCAATCCGATTTTCCTCGGACTTCTGGGGGCAGGCATCATCGGGCTCTGGCTGATGCAGGCGATCTATCAGGTCCAGCCTGACCAGCTTGGTCAGGAACTGCTCCTTGGCAAGCCGAAGGAAGAGGTTTCGCAGCCGGGTCTGCATTTCCACTTCTGGCCGCTTGAAAAGGTCGAGATTGTTTCGACCACGCAGAACCGCGAGCAGATCGGCTCGTCCAATCCGGCAACGGCATCGGGCCGCAAGGAAGGGTTGATGCTGTCTGGCGACCAGAATGTGGTGGACGTGAATTTCACGGTGATCTGGAGCGTCAACGATCCGAAGAAGTATCTGTTCGGCGTCGATTCGCAGCGCGAGATGGTGCGCATGGTTTCGGAAAGCGCGATGCGCGAATTCGTTGGCAAATCGAGCGCAGAAGAAGTGCGCACGGAAGGCCGGCAGAAACTGGAAGACGCGGTGCGCACGCAAACGCAGGCGACCCTCGACAGCTACAATGCCGGCGTGACGATTGTCGGCGTGCAACTTGAAAAAGCCGACCCGCCGTCCGAAGTCGCCAGCGCGTTTGAGGAAGTGCAGCGGGCGCAGCAGAACCAGGATCAGGTGCAGCGCGAGGCGGACGCCTATGCCAACAAGCGGCTGGGCGAGGCCCGCGGCGAAGCCTCACGCATGCGCGAAGAGGCGCAGGGCTACAAGCAAAGCGTGGTTGCCGAAGCGCAAGGCCAGGCGGCGCGTTTCATCTCCGTTTATGACGAGTATGCCAAGGCCAAGGATGTGACGCGCGAGCGGCTGTATCTGGAAACAATCGAAAAGGTATTTGGCGCATCACGCAAGATCGTGATGGAGCCCGGCGGCTCCGGCATCGTGCCCTATCTTCCGCTCAACGAGCTTCCGTCCCCGACGAAGCCGCAAACCGAACCGGCGAAGTGAGGACATGATGATGAACCGACTTCCCTATATTGGCTTGGCGCTTGTTGCGCTTATCGGCCTGATCTATTCGGCCGTTTTCGTGGTTTCGCCAAAGGAACAAGCGATTGTGCTGCGCTTCGGCGAGATCACCCGGACGATTTCCGAACCCGGTCTCTACTTCAAGGTGCCGACCGCCATCGTTGATACGGTCCAGTTTGTCGAAAAGCGCGTTCAGCGCTTTGAACTGGACGATATCCGCGTTCAGGTTCGCGACGGACGGCGCTACATTGTCGATGCGTTCGTGTCCTATAAAATCGCGGATCCGCGGAAATTCCGTGAGACGGTTTCCGGCTCGACTGATCTTTTGAATGACAATTTGCGCACGCGGCTCGATGCCTCGCTGCGCAGTGTTTATGGTCAGCGGTCATTTGAAGACGCATTGTCGGACCAGCGCCTGCAGATGATGCAGGAGGTCAAGCGGCAGATCACGCCGCAGGCTTTGCAGCTTGGCGTGGAGATTGCAGATGTGCGGATATTGCGGACCGATCTTCTGGATGAAGTTTCCGAGCAGACATTCGAGCGGATGAAAGCCGAGCGTTTGGCGGAAGCGGCGCAGCTGCGGGCGCTGGGCAACCAGCAGGCGACCCGCATCAAGGCGGAAGCGGACCGCGAAGCCGTGGTCATCGTTGCAGAAGCGCAGCGGGACGCGGAAGTGCTGCGCGGGCAGGGCGATGCGGAGCGTAACGGCATCTTTGCAACAGCCTATTCGCGCGATCCGGAATTCTTCAAATTCTATCGCTCGCTGCAGGCTTACCAAACCGGCATTGCCGGTGATGGAACAACGCTTGTGCTTTCGCCAGAATCGGAATTCTTCCGCTTCATGCAAAGCGCCAATGGCACAGCCAAACCGGCCGCACCGCAATAATGGGTGATTTTCTGACGGCGCTCGGCCTGCTGTTTGTGCTGGAAGGCTTGATCTATGGCGGAGCGCCGCAAGCGGCAAAGCGCATGGCCGAGCAGGTTCTGACCTTGCCGGACAATGTGTTGCGGATGATCGGCTTCGGGTCGATGGTGGCAGGCATCGGCATTGTCTGGCTGGTGCGCGGATAGCGGCGAATTTGAACTCAGGCCCCAATCGGGCCTCAATTGTGCCGGATGACACCGGTCTTGTTTTTGATCCATGGCGGAGGAATTCACGGTGCAGTTTTATGGTCGTTCGATGCTCAGGAAACTGGCGCTTGCAGGGGCAGTTTCGGTTTTTGCAATGGGCGCTGGCCTTTCGGTTTCCACGCCCGTTTCGGCTCAATCAGCACCAGCAGGTCCGGAATCGGTCGCAGATCTGGCGGAGAAGCTGCTGCCGGCGGTGGTGAACATCTCGACGTCGCAAAATGTCGGCGGTCCGGAAAGCGGCACTGTGCCGATGCCGAAATTGCCGGAAGGTTCGCCCTTCCAGGATTTTTTCGACCAGTTTTTTGACGAGCAGCAACAAGGCGAGGGCGGCGAAGGCAATGGCGGGGGTGGCAATTCGCGCAAGGTGCAATCGCTGGGCTCGGGATTTGTGATTGACGCCAAGGACGGCATCATTGTCACCAACAATCACGTGATCGCCGATGCCGATGACATTGAAATCAACTTTGCCGATGGCAAAAAGCTGAAGGCGACACTGGTCGGCAAGGACGCGAAAACCGATCTGGCCGTCCTTAAAGTCGATGCTTCAAAGCATCAGCTGACCGCTGTGCCGTTTGGAAATTCAGATGATGCGCGGATCGGCGACTGGGTGATGGCCATTGGCAACCCGTTCGGGCTTGGCGGTTCGGTGACGGTTGGCATCATTTCGGCGCGCAACCGCGACATCCAGTCCGGTCCCTATGACCGGTTCATCCAGACAGACGCGGCGATCAACCGCGGCAACTCCGGCGGCCCGCTTTTCAACATGAACGGCGAGGTCATTGGCATCAACTCGGCGATCATTTCGCCATCCGGCGGCTCGATTGGTCTCGGGTTTTCGATCCCGTCAGAACTGGCATCGAGTGTGGTTGAGCAGTTGCGCCAGTTTGGCGAGACGCGGCGCGGCTGGCTTGGCGTGCGCATCCAGCCGGTGACCGACGACATTGCCGAAAGTCTTGGCATGCCCAATTCCGAAGGCGCGCTGATTGCCGGCATTATCAAGGGCAGCCCGGTTGATGACGGGACGATTGTCGCCGGCGATGTGGTCAAGAAATTTGATGGCCGGGAGATCAAGGAAGTGCGCGATCTTTCGCGCATGGTGGCCGAAAGCGCTGTCGGCAAGAAAGTTGAAATCGTCATCATCCGCAAGGGCAAGGAGCAGACGGTCAATGTCACGCTCGGCCGGCTTGAAGATGGCGAGAAGCAACTGGCGGATAACGGCGACAAAGGCACTGGCGAACCTGGCGACAAGCCGGTTGAGACCAAAGTGCTTGGCATGACGCTTGGCGAACTGACGACTGATTCACGCAAGGCCAACGGCATCGCCGACGACATCAAGGGTGTGCTGATCACCAAGGTGGAGCCGAATTCCGCGGCCGCGGAAAAGCAGGTCTTGGCAGGGGAAGTGATCACCGAGGTGGCGCAGGAAACTGTCACTTCGGCAAAGGAATTTGCGGACAAGATCGACAAGCTGAAAAAGGAAGGCCGCAAGAACGCGTTGCTGATGGTTGCATCAAAGACCGGCGAACTGCGTTTTCTGACGCTGCGGATCGAATAGGCGAAGTCGAATCAAACCAATGATTTGCGAAGGCGGCCTCACGTGCCGCCTTTTTCTTTGGGATTGGATTTTTCGAAAAATACATGCTGCTTCAGATGCGGATGCGTGTCTGGAATGTTTGGGTGCATGAAATCGAAAGCGGGGTTTGGCTGCATGCCAATCCGATGCATGACGGCAATTGACGCGGTGTTGGCTGGCACTGCAAAGGCGACAATTTTCTCCAAGCCAAGGTCGCGAAATCCGTGCGCCAAGAGCGCTGCGGCGGCTTCGCTCGCATAGCCTTTGCCCCAATGCTCGGGCACCAAGCGCCAGCCGATTTCAACGCAGGGCGTGAAGGCTGATTGGAAATAATTGACCGGCGCAACGCCGGAAAAGCCGATGGGCTCACTGGTTCCTTTCAGGCAAACCGCTGCCCAGCCCATGCCGAATTCATCCGTCAACTCCATCACTTTTCCGAGAAGGGCATCGCTCTCGGCGCGCGTCCTGCGAAACGGAAAGTAGCGCATCACCTGCTCATCAGAAGTCAGCCGGTGCATGGCGTTCCGGTCTTGGTCCGACACTGTCCAATGGCGGATCAGCAGACGAGCTGTGGTGAGCTCGATGCCGCGTTTCATGGCGCAAAATCGGCTTTGCGATAGCCTTGCATATAGAGGAGCGCAGTCAGGTCTCCGTGGTCAATGCGATGTTGCGCCTGCGCTGCCACCGATGGCTTGGCGTGCAGCGCCACGCCGCTGCCAGCGATTTCCAGCATTGACAGGTCATTGGCACCGTCCCCGACGGCCATGGCTTGATCGAGAGTGATGCCAAGGCGCTTGGTGATGGATTGCAAGGCATCGGCCTTGGCCTGACGGCCGAGGATCGGCTCGCGCACAGCGCCGGTGAATTGCCCGGCCTTGGCCTCAAGGATGTTTGCCTGGCTTTCATCAAAGCCGAGCATGGCGGCGACCG
>JBAVTG010000172.1:0-10917 GCA_049696015.1 Rhizobiaceae bacterium
CTTAACAAATCCTTACCTGAGTGTGTCGCATTGGACAGAACTGTGTGCTGGAATGAAACGCGGTAAATTTTCGCGTTATGCTTTGTTAACCATCCGCGCCTTGGCAAAACATGCCAGCGCGCCCGGCGATTGCAATATGCCGGCCATTGGGCATGCGCACTTGCATCCAATGCCGCTTCGGCTAAACCGTCAGCCATGTTGTATGCCAAGGAAACGGACGCAAACCGGCCTGCCGCCAGCCGATGGCTGAAATGGGTGTTGCTTGCCCTGGCAGCACTCACGGCGGCTTTGTTCCTGCTCTACGTTTCCACCGTCGCAGGCCTGAGCAGCCCTGCGCTCAAATCGCGGCTCGAAACAGGCTTTGCCGCCTGGAGCGGCCTGACGGTCAAGACAAATGGTGTGGTCACGATCGGATTTTTTCCGTTGAAGGCGACCCTATTTGATGTCAGCGCGACAAGCGGCGCTGGCCCTCTGTCACTTGAATCCAGAACAGTTGAAGTCCGCTTTCCCGTTCTGTCCCTTTTGTCCAACAGGCTGGAAATCACCGAAGTTACCCTATCGGGCGCACGGATCATCCTGCGGCCTGATTTTTCGGGCGGCTTGAACCTCATGTCCGGCCGTTCGCCGCTGGCGCCACCCATTGCGCTCGCAAGAGCTGCCATTGCAGCCACTCCGGAAATGCCCGAGCTTCAATCCATCACCGGTGATGCGCCCGGCATCATTCACTTGGCGGATTCCACTTTGTCGGTGCTTTGGAAGACCGGACGCGAGGACAGGATAACCGATCTAGACGGCACCTTGTCCTGGACCGCCATATTGGGCCCGGCATCGCTAAACGTGACAGCAAACTGGCGCGGCGAGCCGGTTGCTATGGAGGCGAGCACCGTCTCGCCGCTGTTGTTGTTGTCCGGAGGCACGACTGTTTCCGCGCTCCACGTGACATCAAAGCCGATCAACCTGCATTTTGACGGCAATACGTCCATGCAAACATCGCTTTTCGCCCAAGGTGACATTGCCATTCAGTCGCCATCAATCGAGAAGACACTTGCATGGAGCGAAGCGCCTGTATTTTTTGAAGCCGGCCTCGGCGCTGTCGATCTGAAGGCAAGTGTGGAGTTTGCCGAAAGCAAGCTGGCCCTCAATGATTTGCAAATGACGCTTGATGGCGGCCCTGCGTCCGGCATGTTGATTTATGACACGGTCGCCGCGCCGCCGCGTCTGTCTGGCACACTTGCGTTCGACAAGGCCGAACTCGACTCGATGGTTGCAGCTTTTGGTTCGGAACCAGGGGCAACCAACCGCTTTTCGGCGATTGAAGGTCTGGAACTTGACCTGCGCCTCTCTGCGGAAACCGCAATTGCCGGACCGGTTCAGCTGGACAATGCCGCAGGAACAATCCGGACATCAAACGGCGAAGTCTTGCTTGATCTTGGATCAAGTTCGCTTGCAGGCGGCGAATTCAGCGGCAGCCTGAAATTGACAGGCCCTATGGCGCAGCGGATGGGTGAGCTCAGTGTGTCAGCGCGCGGGCTTCATCCGGATCAACTTCCTTCAGCTGACGCTGCGTTTCCAGCAGTCTCGGTGCCGGTCAGTCTGCAGCTGGAAATGTCAGGCCTGTATTCGCAATGGTCCGGTTTTCAAAAATCGGCCACTGGCCGGCTTGAGCTGAGTGCGGGTGAAGGCATCATCCGCAATTTCTCCGCCGAATCTTTTGCCAATCTCGCCTCCAAAGGCGCCGTGTTCACGCTGCCCGAAACCTATGCGGGCTTGACGCCGCTTGTTTCAGCACAGATCCAAGCCAACATCGCACGCGGTGCTGCAATTATCGATTCTGCAGACATCCGCTTTGCAAGTCATGCTGTTGCGGTCACAGGGGCCCTGCCTTTGCTGAGCGGCGGCGTCGCCCTGGCTGGAACCATCACACCCAACGCCGATGGCGCAACCGGTCTGCCATTCTTCATCGGCGGAACATGGGACAAGCCATTTGTCACGATGGCTGGTGCGAAGCCTTAGATCCCAGCAATCAGCCGCGCAGCGCCGCTTGTTCGTCGCGCACCCGCTGGACTTCGCGCTGCTTATTGACAATGGATGTCGCCACAACGCCGACTGCAATCACTGCAATCATGATCGTGCAAGCCGCATTGATTTCAGGTGTGACGCCCAAGCGCACCTGCGAGTAGATTTTCATCGGCAATGTGGTTGCGCCAGGCCCGGAGGTGAATGAGGCGATCACCAGATCGTCCAGCGACAGGGTGAATGCGAGCATCCAGCCTGACACGACAGCCGGCATGATCACCGGCAGCGTGATCTGGAAGAACGTCTTCACCGGCGTTGCGCCCAGATCCATCGCTGCCTCTTCCAGCGAGCGGTCAAACGTCACCAGCCGCGACTGCACGACAACGGCGACAAAGCACATGGTCAGTGTCGTGTGCGCCAATGTCACCGTCCAGAAGCCGCGGTCAAAGCCAATGGCGACGAACAAGAGAAGCAGCGACAGGCCGGTGATGACTTCGGGCATCACCAGCGGCGCATAGATCATTCCGGAAAACAGGATGCGTCCGCGAAAGCGGGTGTAGCGCGTCAGCGCCAGCGCGCCCAATGTGCCGAGAACCGTTGCAAGAGACGCTGAAACCAACGCCACACGGATGGTCACCCAAGCCGCATCCTTAAGGCCCTGATTGTTGTAGAGCGCGCCGTACCATTTGGTCGAGAATCCGCCCCAGACGGTGACAAGCTTGGACTCATTGAACGAGAAGACGATGAGCAGGATGATCGGCAGATAGAGAAAGGCAAAGCCGAGCACGACCGACATGACATTGAAGCGGGTCCAGCTGGTGTTCATTTGCCTGCCTCCTGAGCTTTGGCCTGAGCGTTCTGGAACAGCACGATTGGCACGACCAGAAGCGCCAGCAGGATGACCGCCACTGCAGACGAGACCGGCCAGTCACGGTTGGAGAAGAACTCGTTCCAAAGCGTTTTGCCGATCATCAATGTCGACGAGCCGCCCAAGAGATCCGGGATCACAAATTCACCTGTTGCCGGAATGAACACAAGGAAACATCCGGCAATCACGCCCGGCAGCGACAGCGGAAATGTTACTTTCCAGAAAGCGGAGATCGGCGTGCAGCCCAGATCCTGCGCCGCTTCGATCAGGGAATAGTCCATCTTTTCCAGCGCCGAATAGATCGGCAACACCATGAATGGCAGATAGGAATAGACAATCCCGATGAAGATCGCCGTATTCGTGTTCATGATGTGCAGCGGTGTGTCGATCACCCCAACGGACATCAACAATTGGTTCAGCAGACCTTCCGGTTTGAGAATGCCGATCCAGGCGTAAACGCGGATCAGGAACGAAGTCCAAAACGGCAGGATCACCAGCATTAGCAATGTCGGCCGCAGCGTTGCCGGGGCGCGCGCCATGCCATAGGCGAGCGGATAGGCAACCAGCAGCGTCAGAAAAGTAGAAACGCCGGCGATGAGAATGCTCGACAGGTAGGCGCGGTAATACAACGGGTCTTCGGTCAGCCAGACATAGTTGGAAACGGACAGACTCTGCAGTTTTGCAGCCGTATCCGTTCCGTCAAAAACGGGATTGTACGGCGGCATCTGGATTGCCGTCTCCGACAGCGAGATCTTGAAGACGATGAAGAACGGCACCAGAAAAAACAGGATCAGCCACAGATACGGAATGCCGATTGTAAGGCGGTTGAAGATGAAGGACAGCGGGTTTTTCATGGCCGCCCCCGTCAGTTCTTGAGTACGATGCCGGCATTGGCCGGAAACGTCACCCACACCTTGTCGTCCCAGGCCAGCGGCTCTTCGGCTTCGCGCGTCGCGTTCATCTGCGAAATCTTGATCACCTTGTCCGAAGCCAGTTTGACATGGAACACGGTCATGTCGCCGAGATAGGCAATATCCCAAACCTCGCCTTCAACCGAATTGACCCCGGCATTGTCCGGCTTCTTCTTCGACACCTTGAATTTCTCCGGACGCAGCGCGAACCAGACCGGTGATCCTGCCGGCGGCGCGTCGGCAATGTCGGCTTTGACGGTGAAGCCGTCCTTGGTGGCAATTTCCACGCTCTTGGCGTTCGACTTTTCGACCTTGCCTTCGAACATCGAGACATTGCCGATGAAGTCTGCGACGAATTTGGAGTTCGGCGCTTCGTAGACTTCCGCCGGCGTCGCCACCTGCATCACCTTGCCCTTATCCATGACTGCAATGCGGTCGGCCATGGTCATGGCCTCTTCCTGGTCATGGGTCACGACCATGAAGGTCAGGCCCAGTTCCATCTGCAAGTCCATCAGCTCAAACTGGGTTTCCTCGCGTAATTTTTTGTCGAGCGCGCCGAGCGGCTCATCCAGCAGAAGCACTTTCGGGCGTTTTGCAACGGCGCGGGCAAGCGCCACGCGCTGGCGCTGGCCGCCGGATAATTGATGCGGCCTGCGCTTGCCGAAACTCTCCAGCTTGACCAGCTTGAGCATCGACTGGACGCGGTCGTCGATTTCGGATTTGGCCATGCCGTCCTGCTTCAGGCCGAAAGCGATGTTCTTTTCAACGCTCATGTGCGGGAACAGCGCGTAAGACTGGAACATCATGTTCACCGGCCGCTTGTAAGGCGGGATACCGGCCATATCCTGTTCGTCGATGATGATCTTGCCCTTGGTCGGATTTTCAAAACCGGCGAGCATGCGCAAAAGCGTCGACTTGCCGCAGCCGGATGCGCCAAGAAGAGCGAAGAATTCGCGTTGGTAAATGTTCAGCGACAGATCATCGACTGCGGTGAAATCACCGAACACTTTGGTGACATTCTGGAACGAGATGTACGGCTTAGCCGACGGATCGGTCCATGGCGCAAACGAGCGGCGAATGTTGCCGAGTGATTTCATGACGCATACCCCTGATCCACACCCGGTCTGGCTGCCGGTTTGATTGAGGACCGGCGGACGAGCGCCTGCCGGTCCGGTTTGATTGGAATTACTGCCCGGTCACAATCTTGGTCCAGGTTCGCGTCATCACGCGCTGCTCTTTGGGACTGGCCGCCGTGATGGTGTAAAGTTTGGCCATCGTCGCGTCATCGGGATAGATGGATGGGTTGCCGGTGATTGCCGGGTCCATCAATGCCTGCGATGGCTTGTTGCCGTTGGCATAGGTCACAAAATCCGATGCCTTGGCCGCCACTTCAGGACGCAGCAGGTAATTGATGAATTCGTGCGCCTCAGCGACATTTTTGGCGTCGGCCGGAATAGCCATGACGTCAAACCACATCAATGCGCCTTCCTTTGGAACCGAATATTCGATCTCCACGCCCTGCTCTGCCTCTTTGGCGCGGCTTTGGGCAATGAACATGTCGCCGGAGAAGCCGACAGCCACGCAAATGTCGCCATTGGCGAGGCCGTTGATGTATTCGGAAGAGTGGAATTTGCGGATCGACGGGCGGATTTTCAACATCAGCTCTTCGGCCTTGGCCAAATCCTCAGGCGCTTTTGAATCCGGCTTCAGTCCAAGATAGTTGAGTGCCGCAGGCAATATATCTGTTGCAGAATCAAGCATGTAGATACCGCAGTCTGCCAGCTTTGCCGAAATTGCCGGATCAAATATCGTTGCCCAGGAATCGATCTTGTCGGTGCCAAGGCGCTCCATCACCTTCTTCTTGTTGTAGCCGATGCCGGTCGTTCCCCACATGTAGTCGATGGCATACTCATTGCCCGGGTCATAGATCGCGATGCGCTCATTGACCATGTCCCAGGTGTTGCCGATGTTGCTCAGCTTGGACTTGTCGAGCTTCTGAAACACGCCCGCCTGGATTTGGCGCGACAGAAAGCTGGCGGTTGGCACGACAATATCGTAGCCGGATGCGCCTGCCAGCAGCTTTGTTTCGAGAATTTCGTTGGAATCAAACACGTCGTAGACGACTTTGATGCCGGTTTCCTTGGTGAAATCCTCAAGGATTGACGGTTCGATATAGTCGGACCAGTTGAAAACGTTGACGACGCGATCCTGCGCTATTGCAACGCTGGAAAGTGCGAATAGGGCGATACCCGCCCCGATGATTGAATTTCGGACCATTTTTTGCCTCTGAAGTCATGTGTTTTGCAGTGCCCGGATTTTTCCGGTTCGCGGATACGGCGTCAAAATGCGCAGCTAGGATCTCAATGTCGGCGCCCCGCGCCTGTGAAAGACATTTGCACGCGTTCAAGATGAACCTTGATGCTGTTCCGGTCAGCTACCTTCAAACGCCGTTTGCCCATTGTCAATCAAATCGGTGGCCGGCGCACAAATATCGGGGCATGCTCAACCTGCCGGCCTGGAGCGGTTGCTGATGGCCAGATGGGAGATCAGCGCCGCCAGAACAATGCCGCCGCCAACAATGGTCATGGCCGAGGCTTTTTCGCCGTGCGCAAGCCATACCCACACCGGCCCGAGCACCGTTTCGAGCGTGCCCAAAAGCGCTGCCATTGCCGACGGGATCAGCCGCGCGCCAGTGACGAACAGCGCCATCCCGAGCCCGAGGTTGAGCGCGCCGAAGGCGAAAAGCCAGCCCATGTCTTGGCTTGAAACCGCGAAGGCGCCCGCCTGGGTCGCCGCAACAATGGCGGCCAATGTTGTCGCCGTGATCACTGCCGGCGTCATGCGCACATTGGCATGGCGGCGGGTGACGACAGTGGCGATGGCAAATACGAACGTAATCAGCAGCGCCAGAAGGATGCCGATGATCGATCCGGTTTCGCCCGACCCGTCCGAAACCATGATGGCGACACCCGCGATCACTGCGGCGATGGCCGCCCATGTCGCGCCGCTGATCATTTCATTCAAGAAGATGCGGGCGATGAGCGCTGCCACCAGCGGCACGGCAGCATTGATGAGGATGACATTGGCAACAGTCGTATAGGCAATCGCCTGCACGAACGAGATCGATGCCGTCATGAAGCACAGCGCCACAACCAGGCCCGGCCATCCCATGCTCTTGAATGCATTCAGCGCATATTTGCCGTCGCGCGCCAGCAGGAATACCGACAGAAAACTTGCTGCCCAGACTGATCGCCAGAACACCACCGTCCACGTGTCAGGCGCATCGATAAACCGGTCAATCGCGCCGCCGAACGACCAGGCCAGCGCTGATCCGGCAACCAGCATTATGCCACGCCGGTCGATCGTTTGAACGCTCGCGCTTTGCGGCAACGGGATTGGATCAGTGGACATCAGTAACTTTCCGGTCATGCGCGATTCATCTGAGCATAGCCAATAGCCCGCCCGCTGTCGCATTCGCGCCGTCGATGGATCGCATCACTGAAACTTGCGTGATTGAACTCGCGTTTGCGCCGGTCTACCATCCAGCGGGGCGCTTGAAAGGACAATCGATCATGCGCAAAGCATTTCTGGCCGCACTGTCTGCTGTCGTTGTTTTCCTGGCGCCAATTGCGAGCGGACCTGCCGCCGCCCAATATTGCGAAGGCACGGTTCATGGCCTGTCCAGCCGCTACAATGCGGCGACCGGCGCCGGCTTTCTGGCCGTGCGCGCCGGACCGCGCCGTTCCGCCGCTCAAGTCGGCGAATTGTACAACCGCGACAAGGTCGAAATTTTCGACCGGCGCGGCAACTGGTACAAGGTTGCCGCCCTCGACGGCTCGACCGAGGGCTGGGCGAGCGCCCGCTATATCTGGAATGATTGTGATTACTGAGCTTACGTCGATTGTTCACCGGGTGCATGGGCAAGTACAGCCATGCGCGCCTGCGGCCATCTGTAAGGGCCAGCCGCGTATGCTTGCCGGTTTCGAATCTTGATGCGGAATTCCGCTACGTCAAAAGGTCCGGCAAAGTTCAAAGTGCGGAACCGCTTCGAATTGTAATAGTAGCCGTTGTTTGAAACTTCAGCCCCGTCCTGAATGAAAGTGTTTCCTTCGCGGAACAGGGGATATTTCTTCAGACTTGCCACCAGCAATTTGCCGCTTGATGGATCAAATATCCAATAGTCCTTGGCAAGATTGAAACCGCTGATCCATTTCTCGAATTCGCCTGGCGTATAGCGTTCGATGTACCAGGGGTTTTCACCTGCTTTTTTGGCTGACTTCCAGAAATCAGCCTTGGCTATCGGAATCCAGATTTGCGCATAGCCATGCTTGGCATAAGAGAATGCCCGCGCCTCGATTTCCGTTACCGCGATGTTCGACTTCTGAAATTCGAAGGCAACTGGCCTGCCGTGCGGCGCCCACACCAGCACATCTGCCCGGCGCTGTGATCCGTCCTCAAACGGGGTGTAAAATTCCATTTCGCACTTGAGGTTGCGCCTGGAAAAGACGGAATGAAACACGCTCTTGGCAAGGCGGTGTTCGGCGGTCTCGTTCTCGCCCCAAGTGCAGGCATAGGGAGGTTTGTGGGCAAAGTGCGCGGCCACCTTGCGCCCTTGCTTGAGGGTCAGTTGCCCGCCGCAATCCGGTGACGGGCAATGGTAAGTTTCGCCGCGCAATGCGCTGACGGCTTCCACATTTTTGTCCCCCAATCGACCAATCAACATCTCGGTGTCTCGGTTATGAAACCAGTTTACGCTATTTGAGTCTCAGACAAAATCAAACGCTGACAACCCCGTCACCATCTCATCAAGCCCCAGCGGTTTGGTCACCGGAGGCGCCGCGCGGGCGAGGCAGCCGGAGCGTTCGCACAGGCGGCAGGACGGGCCGACCGGCGTTTTGACGGGGGGTATGGCTTGCGCATAGATGATCTCGTCCTTGAACGACAGGTCACAGCCGAGCAAAATCGCCGTGCGGCGGGGCCGTTCGTTGAAAGCGCCATGCGGGCCTTCCAGTGTGCGGGCAATCACCAGAAACTGCGCCCCATCCGGCATTTCAATGCTTTCCACCAATATCTGCTGCGGCTGGGCAAAAGCGGTGTGAACCGGCAATTTCGGGCAGCCGCCGCCAAAGCGCGATTGCGGATAACCGCCCGCCCCTGCCCGGCGGAACCGGTTGCCTGCTTGGTCGATCTCCAGCATGAAAAACGGAACGCCTTGCGCACCCGAGCGCGAGAGAGTCGTCAAGCGGTTTGCCGCCTGCTCGAAAGAGACGCGGAAGCGCGAGCGCAGCACGTCGATATCATGCCTGGCTTTCTGCGCGGCTTGCAAAAACGGCTGATACGGCATCATCAGCGCATGCGCCGCATAGCGCGCCATCTCGAAGCGGGCGATGCGTTTGGCTTCGGGCGAGGTCAGCTTCAACCCCTCAATTTCCGCGCCGATTGCCACCTGCATGCGCAGCAGCGCCGCTTCCATGGCGATTTCGCGCAGCTGATCAAATGGCGACAGCCGCTCGGAAATGAACAGCCGCTGCGAATGGCGGTCATAGCGCCGGCGCCAGTTGGGCATGGTCGCCACCGGCAACACCCGCACGGTGACACCGTGTTGCGCCCTCAGCCAATCCTTCAAAGCCGATTCCAGGTCACCGTCCGGCTTGATCAAGGCAAGGAAGCTTTCCGCTTCTTCTTCAATAGCGGCAAAATGGTTGGCGCGGCTGGCCAGCAGTTCCTGCACTTCATCAAGCGGCAGGCGCGCGCCCGCTGTCGCCGTGGCGCGGCCATCCTTGGACAGCAATGTGGAGAGATCCGTCAGCCGCTCCTGGCTTTCACGGTAGGCTCGGTAGAGTTTGACCATCGCTGCCGCCGCATTGGGAGCGGCTTCGGCCACTTCGATCAACTCTTCAGGCCCCGGCAATTCGGAGGCCAGCAGCGGATCGGAAAACACTTCGCGCAAATCGGCGACACTGCCGCCCGCCTCGCCTTGCAAGTCTTCCAGATCGATCTTGAAGGTCGCCGCCAGCTTCAAAATCAGCTGCACAGTGAGCGGGCGCTGGTTGCGCTCGATCAGGTTCAGATAGCTCGGCGAAATTCCGATCGCTTCGGCCATCGCCGTTTGCGTGAGGTCCTTTTCCTTGCGGATGCGGCGGATGCGCGGTCCGGCGAAAATCTTTTGTTCGGCCATCGGCTTTTACAGGTTTTTGACAGACCTGCCCCGGATCAGTTTTTGACAATCTTTACAGATTTACAATCTCATTTCGTCAAGCGCAAGACAGCGTGACCCTGTTTTATCCCGTCTTTGCGGCAAAATCCTCGCTTTCATGCTGCGCTGCATTGTAACAAAAGTCATGAACCGACATGGAGACTGACAGCAGAACTCTTGTCAAAACTGACATACCAACACCCTGACCGGGTAAAAGGAGAACACCATGGCGATGAAACCGCGCGTCAAGGAACGGGCCGAGGAACAGGCATCGGCAATGTCCGGCGACCAGCAGGCCGTCATCCGCATGGTGGCCAATGACCTGCACCGGCTGAACCAGTCGGTGATGAAAGCCGTCGAGGCCGGCGTTTCGGTCGAGCTCGTCCGCTCCGCCCGCCACCATGGCGGCAACGGCAACTGGGGCGACCTCCTGATCCCGGTGATTGTCACCAATCAGCCAACGAAGTTTTCGCAAGCTGCGGAATAAGTCACAAGGTTGATCGCCTAGCGATCGGGCGGGTATGGGCGGAGGAGCCCTGCCCGCCTTTTGCTCTTTGTGTAACGGGCGTGAGCGCGGCAGAGCTTGATGTCTGTCAATACGCGCCGGTGTTTTTGGTATCTAATGATTTGCGGGCCAGCAGCATCGGCACGATGCCGGGTTCAGGGTCTGGAGGATCAAATCATGGACAAGGATCGCATAGCGGGCTCCGCCAAAGTGGTTAAGGGCAAGATCAAGGAAGCTGTTGGCAAGGCCGTTGGCGATGCCAAGCTTGAGACTGAAGGAAAGGCCGACAAGATCGAAGGCAAGATTCAAAATGCCGTCGGCGGACTGAAAGACACGATCAAGGGAGATTGAACTCCCTTGCGGGACCGGAAGACGCACTGCCGGAAAACGCATGAGGCCGACACGTGAGCCGTAACTCGCT
>JBAVTG010000173.1:0-13362 GCA_049696015.1 Rhizobiaceae bacterium
AGATCGGTGAGCGCTTTTCATTCTGCGCAAGGCGCATCTCAGCAACGCGGCTCCATTCGCCGGCCTGTTCGGCCCGCGCCAGTTGTGTTTCGACATAGCGGATGTGGCCGGCAGACGCGCTGCGCGCCTGTTCCGGATCATTGTTCAGGATCGCGTCGGCAATCGCCTGATGTTGTGAGAGCAGCGCGGCGCGCACCCCCGGCATTCCATAGAGCAGCGTGCGGTTATAAAACACGCCGTTCCTGTGCAGCTTGTAACAGGAGCGCAGCGTGTGCAGCAGGATAATGTTATGCGCGCATTCGCTGACCGCATTGTGAAACTCGACGTCGGCGCACGCTTCATCAGAGAAATTGCCCGCCGCATGTGCCGCGCGCATCTGGGTCAGGATACGCTTCAAGTTCTGTTTGTCGGCTTCGGTCGCCCGCTCCGCCGCATGTCCGGCCGCCAGCGATTCAATCTCGCGCCGGTATTCCAGATAATCCGCCAGCGCCTTGCGGTGGGAGGCGATGAGCTCAGCCACCGGCTCGGCAAACACGTCGGAGATGACGTCTGCAATCACCGTTCCGCCGCCATGGCGTGTCACGACCAATCCCCGCGCATCCAGCGACTTCAGCGCATCGCGCAGCACCGGCCGCGATACATCCATCTTGGCTGACAAGTCGCGCTCGGACGGCAACCGGTCGCCAGGACGCAGGACGCCCTCAAGGATCAGCCACTCGATCTGGCGGATCACTTCATCCGCAGTCGAGGCATGATTGATGCTGGAAAACAGGCTGGACGACATGAACCCTCACTCAATCGAAAGGCTATCAGGTTGCGTCAAGTGGTCAAGAAAATTGTCCACTTTGTACTTCGGCGAAACTCAAATCGATTCAATTGGCCAACACGCCGTGCTGCGGCGCATTTGCACTTGTCCCGCACTGCACAATACCGCTACGATTTTGTGCGCAAGGCGGAGACGGGCATGACCAAAACAGAAGAATTGCAATTGGCGCAAGCGCCGGTGCTGGGATTTCCCGCGCACAATCTGCGGGCTTCGGCGCTGGGCGAAGTGCATTCGCGCCCGCATCCGCTGATCACAGCGCCGCGCCTGCTGATCCAGGTGGCGTTTTTGACAGAGGGCGGCTTTACCGTGGATCACGCGGTGCTGGCTGAACTCTCCCGCGCTTCCGGCATCGCCCCGCCAGACCGGACTGCCCGTCATCATGTCATGCCGTCCGGCTCCGGCACACTGCGCTGGGAGCGGCATACCGAGTTTTCAACCTATCTCTACGAAGGCCCGCTCGAAACCGGCAATGCGCAGACCCATCCCTTTGGCACAGCTTTCAAAGCGCCCGGCACAGTACTTTCTGGCATCAGGCTGGAAATCCGCAAACACGTGAAGGATCTTCGCCGCATGCTGTCGGCCTACGATCCCGCTTCGACTTGCTGCTCGGCCATCGAAGACGGCGCGGCGACGATTATCACCGATTTCCGGCAAGATGCGGACGGCCTGACCCGCATGACGCTGTTGGACAATGGTCTCACCCCGGTGCGCACCGGCGCGCTCGGCCAGATGCTGATCGAAGTCGAAACCTACCGCACATTCGCCATGCTCGGCCTGCCGCTTGCGATCAGCCTGTCGCCCCGGATGAGGCGCATTGAGGACCGCATGGCGGTGCTCACTCAGGAAATGCGCGATGACGAGGGCCGCGAATCCGAACGCTTGCTTGCCGAATTATCGACTTTGGCAGCCGAACTTGAAGCCGACGCGGCATCGAGCCTCTACCGCTTCGGCGCTTCCAAAGCCTACGAAGGCATCGTCGCCGAGCGGCTGAACGCGCTTGATGAGGAACCGGTCAAGGGTTTTGAATCCTGGTCCGCCTTCCTGCAAAAGCGCATGGCCCCGGCGATGCGCACCTGCCGCTCGGTCGAAGAGCGCCAGGCCAACCTGTCGCGCAAACTCACCCGCGCCACCACGCTCTTGCGCACGTGGGTGGATGTTGATCTGGAAAAGCAGAACAGCGCGCTTCTGGCCTCGATGAACACCCGTGCCCGCTCGCAATTGCGTTTGCAACAGACCGTGGAAGGCCTGTCGGTCGCCGCTGTGTCCTACTATGTCGTTGGTCTGTTTTCCTATCTGGCAAAGGGTGTCGAGAAACAGCTGCCCTTCTTGTCATCGCCGGTCGCAACTGCGCTGTTTGTGCCGGTGGCGCTGGCCGCCATCTGGCTTATTGTGCGGCGCATTCGCAAAAGCCACGGCGAGAGTTGACGAACCAACGCCAAGCCGCCAAGGAAGCGGCCTGCGCAAATGGAATCTCCCCGTGACACATATGCTGATTTTCAACCGGAGTTTCTCCGGATTTCTCTTTGACATGGACGGAACCATCATCAATTCGTTCGCGTCCACGGTGCGCGCATGGGGCGGCTGGGCGCAAGCGAATGGGATCGACCCGGAGAGCTTTCTGCCGACCATGCACGGCATCCGCGGCGTGGACCTGATTGGCGCGATGGGACTGCCGCATCTGGATCCGCATGAAGAATCGCGCAAGATTCTGGCTGCTGAAATGGCGGATGTCGAAGGCATTGTGCCGATACCCGGAGCGATCGATTTTCTGGCTGCATTGCCCGCGGACCGCTGGGCCGTGGTCACATCCGCGCCGCGCGATCTTGCCTACCGCCGCCTCGAAGCTGCGGGCATCGCGGCGCCAAAGACCATGGTGGCGGCCGAAGATGTCGCCATCGGCAAACCCGATCCCGCCTGTTTCCGTCTCGGCGCCGAACGGCTGGGAGTGCGCCCGCAAGACTGCCTTGTGTTTGAAGACGCCCACGCGGGCGTGACTGCCGCTGAATTGGCCGGGGCATCGGTGATGGTCGTGACGGCGACGCATGATCTGTTGGCGGGCACGTCGCATCCGACCATGGCCGATTACCGGCACATCAATTTGACGGTGACCGAAGATCGCCGGCTCAAACTCGGCAAAGCCAGTTGACGCAAGGCACGCGCCGCCCGATTGTGCCGGCATGACAGCTTTGATGATGCCAGAGCCTGATAAGCTCACCCTGTCCAAGCGCGCTGAAATCGTCGCCCAGCTGCGCGAGATCGTGCCCGGCGAAGGCGTGGTGGACACTGCCAATGGCATGCGCGTGTTCGAAAGCGACGGGCTGACCGCGTACCGTCAACTGCCGATGGTTGTCGTGTTGCCGGAAACAGTTGCGCAGGTGTCGCGCATCCTCAAATATTGCCTGAGAGAAAACATACGCGTCGTGCCGCGCGGTTCGGGCACATCGCTGTCCGGCGGCGCGCTGCCGCTGGAAGACGCAGTGCTTCTGGTCATGTCGCGGTTCAACCGCATTCTCGACGTCGATCTTGCCAACCGCACGGTGACTGCCCAGCCGGGTGTCACCAATCTTGGCATCACCCGCGCAGTGGAAGGGCAGGGCTTTTATTATGCGCCGGACCCGTCTTCGCAGATCGCCTGTTCCATCGGCGGCAATGTCGCGGAAAATTCCGGCGGCGTGCATTCGCTCAAATATGGGCTGACCGCGACCAATGTGCTGGGCATTGAAGCCGTGCTGATCAATGGCGATGTGGTGCGCCTCGGCGGCAAGCATCTCGATGCGGAAGGTTATGATATTCTGGGCCTGATGACAGGCTCGGAAGGCCTGCTTGGCGTCGTCACCGAAGTGACCGTGCGTGTCTTGCAAAAGCCCGCTACAGCGCGCGCGGCGCTGATCGGCTTCAAGACCTCGGAGGAGGCGGGCCAGTGCGTTGCCGACATCATTGCCGCAGGCATCATTCCCGGCGGCATGGAAATGATGGACCGTCTGGCGATCAAGGCCGCGGAAGATTTTGTCCATGCGGGCTATCCGCTCCATGTCGAGGCGCTGCTGATTGTCGAACTCGATGGTCCGCAAGCCGAGGTTGACGACTTGCTGGCTCGTGTTGAAGCGATCGCCAAGAAAAACAAGTCGGTGACGTTGAAGGTTTCGAAATCTGAAGCCGAACGTCTCAATTTCTGGGCCGGCCGCAAAGCGGCGTTTCCGGCAGTGGGGCGCATTTCGCCCGACTATTATTGCATGGACGGCACCATCCCGCGCAAGGCGCTGCCGCAAGTGCTGAAGGGCATGCGCGAGCTGTCGAAGCAGTATGGTTTGGCAGTCGCCAATGTGTTTCATGCCGGCGATGGCAACCTGCATCCATTGATCTTGTATGATGCCAATATTCCGGGCGAGCTGGACAAGGCGGAAGGCTTCGGCGCGGACATTTTGCGCCTGTGTGTCAAAGTTGGCGGCGTGCTCACCGGCGAGCATGGCGTGGGCGTCGAAAAGCGCGACCTGATGGGCGAAATGTTCAATGCGGTGGATCTCGACGTGCAAATGCGGGTGAAGGTGGCGTTTGACCCGAAGGCATTGCTGAACCCCGGCAAAGTGTTCCCGAACCTGCACCGCTGCGCCGAGCTGGGCCGTATGCATGTCAGCGGCGGTAAGCTGGCATTTCCGGACATTCCGAGGTTTTGATGCTCAAGCCGACGACAGCTGCCGAGATCCAATCCATCGTCCAATCCGCCAGCGCGACGCGCACGCCGCTGGACATCATCGGCCATGGCTCCAAGCGGCGCATTGGAAGGCCGGTGGAAGAAGCGGAAACGCTCGACCTGTCCCAGCTGAGCGGCATCAATTTTTACGAGCCGGACGAACTGGTCCTTTCCGCCAAGGCTGGAACGCCGCTGGCGGAAATTGAGAAGCTGCTTGCCAAGCATGGGCAGGAGCTGGCCTTCGAGCCGATGGACTATGCGCCGCTGTTCGGCGGCAAAGCGGGCAAGGGCGGAAAATCCGGCACGATCGGCGGCGTTCTTGCCACCAACACTTCCGGCCCGCGCCGCCTCAGGGCAGGCGCGGCACGCGACCACATCCTTGGCATTGAGGCTGTGACGGGCAGGGGCGACCTGTTCAAATCGGGCGGGCGGGTGGTCAAGAATGTCACCGGCTACGATTTGTCGAAAGGCTTGGCTGGGTCGTGGGGCACTCTGGCTGTGATCATTGATGTGATCTTCAAGGTGTTGCCGGCAGCGGAGACGGAAACCACACTGGTCATCGGTGGCCTTGAAGATGATGCGGCGGCTTTGGCGATGGCAACGGCGATGGGGTCAAGCGCCGAAGTCTCGTCTGCCGCGCATCTGCCTTACACGGTTTCCGCAACGGTGGTTGGCGGCGCGATCAAAGGCGCTTCTGCGACCTGCATCCGCATTGAAGGATTCCCTAGGTCGGTAGAGGCGCGGGTGGCACAGTTGGCGAAGCTGATCGGGCGGAAGACGGAACTGCTACCGGACAAACAATCCCGATCCCTTTGGGTGCAGATCCGTGACTGCATCCCCTTTGCCGATGGCAGTCAAACTCCGGTTTGGCGCGTCTCCGTCGCGCCGATGGCTGGCCATGCGCTGGTGGCAGACCTGCGGCTGCATGCGGCCGTTGACGCCTATTATGATTGGCAGGGCGGTTTGGTATGGCTGAAGATTGAAGGCGAACCGGAGGCCGATGCGATCAGGGCGCTTGTGAAAAAACACGGCGGCGGCCACGCAACGCTGGTGCGGGCCAACGACGAACAACGCCGCACGATCCCCGTATTCGAACCGCAGCCGCCAGCGCTTGCCGCGCTGTCGATGCGGATCAAGGAACAGTTTGACCCGGCAGGCATACTCAATCCGGGAAGGATGGGCTGATGCAAACATCATTCACCCTCGCACAACTCGCCGACCCGAAAATCGCGGAGGCCGAAAGCATATTGCGCAAATGTGTGCATTGCGGCTTTTGCACGGCGACGTGCCCGACCTATGTGACGCTGGGCAATGAGCTCGACAGCCCGCGCGGGCGGATCTATCTCATCAAGGACATGCTGGAAAACGGCCGTGCGGCGGATGAGGAGATCGTCACCCATATCGACCGGTGCCTCACCTGCCTTGCCTGCACAACGACTTGCCCGTCCGGCGTTGACTATGCCCATCTGGTCGATCACGCGCGGGTCCACATCGAAAACACCTACAAGCGCCCAATGGTTGACCGGCTGATCCGCACCATGCTGGCGGCGGTTCTGCCCTATCCGGCGCGGTTCCGGTCCTCGTTGAAATTGGCTGCGCTTGGCCGTCCGCTTGTTCCGGTGTTGGAAAAGATCGCCGCGCTGAAGCCGCTCGCGGCAATGCTGAAACTGGCGCCGACGAGTCGGGCAACCGCGCCCGCCATTCCGATGCCAATCATCACAGAGCGCAAAGGCCGCGTGGCGGTCCTGACCGGTTGTGCGCAGTCGGTATTGGACCCGGGCATCAACGCAGCGACCGAGCGGCTGCTGGCGCGATTTGGCATTGAGGCCGTCAAGCCCAAGGGCGAAGGCTGCTGCGGCGCGCTGGTGCAGCACATGGGGCGCGAGAGCGAGGTGCGGAGCTTCGCCAAGGCCAACATTGACGCTTGGATGCGCGAGATTGACGGACAAGGGCTCGATGCCATCATCATCACCACATCGGGCTGCGGCACGACGATCAAAGACTATGCGCATATGCTCAAGGACGATGCGGAGTATGCAGCAAAAGCCGCGACGGTGACGGCGCTTGCCAAGGACATCACCGAGTATCTCGCCTCGCTCGACCTGCCCGCGCCGAAATTGCGCACCGGCCTGTCTGTTGCTTACCATGCAGCCTGTTCGCTGCAGCACGGCCAGAAGGTGACCAAAGCGCCGAAAGACCTTTTGACCAACGCGGGTTTCGTCGTACGCGAACCGGCGGAAAGCCATTTGTGCTGCGGCTCGGCCGGCACCTACAATATCCTGCAACCGGACATCGCAGAAAAGCTGCGGGACCGTAAAGTGCGCAATATTGAAGCTACCGGAGCGGTCATTGTTGCTGCCGGAAACATCGGCTGCATGACGCAAATCGGTTCCAAATCAAGGCTGCCGGTCGCGCACACAGTCGAACTACTCGAGTGGGCATATGGCGGCGAAAAGCCGACCAAGCTGATGTAAGAAAAGCTAAGGGCGGCACCGTTTCCGGCGCCGCCCCTGTTTCGCAAGGCATCATGCTTTTTGATTTTTTGCCCCACGCCCCCTTAAACGGGAAACCTTCAGATCAGCGCACGATCACCAGCGTGCCGACGCCGACGCGCTCGTACAGGTCGGTGACATCCTCATTGCGCATGCGGATGCAGCCGGAAGAGACATTCTGTCCGATAGTCCAGGGCTGGTTGGTGCCATGGATGCGGTAAAGCGAATTGCCCAGGTACATGGCGCGCGCGCCAAGCGGATTTTCCGGTCCGCCTTCCATGAAGTCTGGCAAAATGCGTCCTTCCTTGAGGCGCACGCGGACTTTCATTTCCTCGGGCGGCGTCCAGGACGGCCATTCGGCCTTGCGGCTGATCTTGTGTTTGCCGGCCCATTCGAATCCCGGCTTGCCAACGCCGACGCCATAGCGCCGCGCTGTCCCGCCCGACTGCACCAGATAGAGAAAACGCTCAGACGTTTCGATGACAATCGTGCCGGGCTTCTCGGAGCCTGAGTAGGATACGTCCTGCGGCAGGAACATCGGGTCAATTTCGCGGCGCGGAACCAGCTTTTTCGGCTTGGCGTAGGCGACTTGCTCGGTGAGCATCCGCCCGTCATTGTCGATGCGCACCACACCGCTGTTGTAGACAGGCTGAGGCACATTGCGCTTGACGGTTTTGACGCGGCTCACGCTTGTCCCGATGATGATCGTTTCCTGAGTGGGGAGCGGTTGCATGAGCTTGCGCTTCATCTTGCGAACCGGGACCTTCTGCAACTGCATCACCCACGGCGCCGAAAGATCCGGCGAAACGATGATGGCGCGCGGTTCGCCATATCGCTCGTTCGCCACGGCGCCAAATGGCAATACGGCGGCAGTTGCCACAATTAGCAAACGGGAGATCAGTTTCATATCCGGCGTACCTCATACAAATCGCCAAAACCCGGACAGGCAAACAAAAATGTTCCACTGCCCGTCAATGTCAGGAGAGTTGCCTGAAAAGCGCAGACAAATGGTGAATCAAATTCCATAAGATGCAAATCATGGCGTAAACCATTTGGTGTGGTTACCGCCTGGTTGACCGGCGTGGTTAAGAGGATGTGAAAGGGTTGATGATGCCATTAGCGGAAGGATTGAAGCAGGGCGAAGACGGTAAAATCCGCTGCTGGTGGCCTGGCGAGGATCCTTTCTATCAGCGCTATCATGACGAAGAATGGGGTCGTTTGGTTACTGACGATGCGCGCCTGTTCGAGAAAATCTGCCTTGAGGGCTTCCAGTCCGGCCTGTCGTGGATCACGATTTTGCGCAAGCGCGACAATTTCCGCGCCGCCTTTGCCGGGTTCGATTTCCACAAGGTTTCAGAATTTGATGATGCCGATATCGCGCGCCTTCTCGCTGACAGCGGCATCGTGCGCCACCGCGGCAAGATCGTCTCGACGATCAACAACGCCAAGCGCGCCACCGAGATGCAAACCGAATTCGGGTCGTTATCCGCCTATTTCTGGAGCCATGAACCGCCCGCGCATGAGCTGCCGGCAAGGCATGACTACAAGTCGCTGATTGCCCAGCCTGTGACGCCCGCTTCGATGCGCCTGTCCAAGGATTTGAAAAAGCGCGGTTGGAGCTTTGTCGGCCCAACGACCTGTTATGCCTTCATGCAGGCAATGGGTCTGGTCAATGACCATCTGGAAGGCTGCCAATGCCGCGCGCCATTGTTGGCGCAGAAAGCTGCCCGTGGCTGACCTTGGCAACCTCAAGGGACTGCCTGCCGAGCAGCAGCAAATGCTTGCCCCGCTGCGTGATTTGATACTGGCGACTGCACAAGAATTGCCAGGCGTGGGTGCGGTTGACGAGAGCCTGAAATGGGGCGAACCGAGCTACACGCCGCTCAAAAAGGGCATCGGCAGTTCCGTGCGTCTGGCTGTGCGCAAAGATGGCAAAGTGGCGGTCAATTTCATCTGCCATACCGGGCTGGTCGACCAATTTCGTGAGTTATATGCCGGAAAACTCATCTTTGAAGGCAACCGGACGATTGTTATCGACCCAGCCAATGCGCTGCCGGATGAGGAATTGTGCCACTGCATTGCAATGGCGCTGACCTATTTCATGATGCGATAAGTCACATGCCCGAATTCGGGCGTTCTCGCCGAGCCCGGCAAGCATTCAAATGGTTGTGATACGGGCTGAATTGTCAGACTGGTGACACAAATCTCGGACGGGTTACACAATCTTAATTTGACTGCTGGGGAACAAGGTCCATTGTTGGACATTGTTGGGATATCAGTCCACACAAGGAGTCTGGCCATGATCTTCAAACACACAGTCATGTCGCTGATGGCGGCAGGTGCGATTGCCCTTACATCCATTTCTTCGGCCGCCGCATTAACGTCTGTTCCGAGCAAGCCTGCGCCCATCGTCTCACAAGAGGCGCCGCTTCTCGTTCGCGATCATTTGCGTTTCGGAGGGCAGATTATCATCCGCAAGGGTTACCGTCATTACAACGGCTACCGCGGCTATCGCGAATATCGCAGTGGATACGGCCGTCACAATGGCTACTGGTATCCGGGCGCAGCATTCGGGTTGGGCATCATTATTGCTCCGACTATTCGAAACAATGTTTATCGCGGTAACGCCCACCTCAACTGGTGCGAGAATCGCTACCGGTCGTACAGGCCCTATGACAACTCTTGGAAGCCGTACAACGGACCGCGCCGCATCTGTGTTTCGCCATACTATTGATTTGCGGCTTTGACGCAGACAACATGATCGCCCCGCCGCAATCAGCGACGGGGCGTTTTTTGAACCTGGATTGCACAATTTGCTGTTTTGGCAATCAACTGCCGTTCTTGGAAATCCAGTCCTTCATGAAGCCGATTTCGCTTTCCTGGGCGGCGATGATGCCTTCGGCCAGTTTGCGCATCTCCGGATTTTTTCCAAACTGAAGTTCAATCTTGGCCATGTCGATCGCGCCCTGATGGTGGGGGATCATGCCCTTTGCGAAATCGATGTCGGCGTTTCCGGTGAAGGTGATGTCCATGCCAGTGTGCATGGCGCCGTTGGCTTTGGCGAATGCTTTTGAGCTCTCGCCCTGATCGCCCTTGGGCTGGCCCATATTCATCATCATGCCATCGCCCTGCATCTGGCTCATGTCATGGTTCATCATGCCGCCGCCCATCATATCCGGGGCAAAGCGCGGCGCGGCGATGAATCCGAGCACAAGGCCGACAACGAGCGCAATCAGCGCGCTGAGAAGTGTATTGGAGTTCATGGTGTTGATCCTTTTGAATGCATAGCTTTCGCAAGCCAGATCCGCGGCTCGCGTTGAGTCGTCATGTCTAAGGGATCAGGCGCGGGGAGGGGGCGTCGGCGGCAAAAAGCGCGTGCCATCCAGCCGGTTGTCATCAGGCATATCCTGCGTTTCGGAAATCGCTGCCATGCGAACCGTCTCGGCAAAAATCACCGGCGCGGCAACGCAGGCTGAACACACCATGTAATGGGGAGCGGAGGATTGATGTGCAGGTGTTGAACCATGGTCCATGCCGGGCATTGTGCCAAAGGTGTGTCCCGCATGATGCATTGTTGCATGGCCGGCGCCCGCATCCATCATCCGCCCCATGCCAAAGGGCGCGCCGGTTATGGCGAGAGCAAGGAGCATCAAGAAAAGCGCGGGCATGTATCGCATCGCCCCAAGATAGGTCCGCATCGGCCCTGCCGCAAGCTGGCGTGTCGTCATACCGTTAGCGCCTGCCAACCAGCTTCATGTCAAACTGCACCACATTCGAGTAGATCGGCGTGCCCACATCCATGCCATATGGCGCGCGCGAGATGCTGCCCAGCACGTGGAAATCGATCTGGCGGCCGTTCCGGTTTGAAAGACTGGCGGTGAAGCTCGCCGGTTTGGTGATGCCGCGCGCGGTCAAGAGCCCTTCAATCTTCGCCGTTGTCGCATTGACCTGTTTGACTGAGGTGGAGCGGAACGTGACTTTCGGGAACTTGGCGGAATCAAACACGGCAGACGAGCGCAGAAAATTCTCGATCCTGCTGTCCTTGGTCGCCACGCTTTCCGGGAACAGCGTGAACACGACGTCCGACTGCGAAACGCCCTTGTCGCTTATCGTGAAGACACCGGAGAATTTGCCAAACACCCCGTTTATGCCGCCGCCGCCAACCTGGCCGACTTTGAAGTTGATGCTGGAACTGGGCTCGATCGTATATTTGCCCGCCGCCTCGCCGAGTATGTCGGCGCGAGCCGTTTCCACACAGAGCATGGCGAGGAGAGCAAGAGCTGATGCGCGGACGATAGTCATGGCCGAGTTCCTTTGCTGCCCTGCCTCGAAAGCGCAGGCATCATGCGCCTGAGCACGCTGTCGTGCAGGATGAAATGATGCCGCAGCGCCGCCGCGATGTGGGCAAGTGCGATGGCGGCTGCAGCGTATGCGAGCGCAAAATGCACCCAGCCCCACAGGAGCTCCGCTGCTTCCGAGACCGCCATGGGCAGCATCGGCATCACGAAGAGATTGAACACATAGCTCGGGATCTGCAGCGTTGACGCCGAGGCGATCGCCCAGCCGCTGAGCGGCACGGCGACCATCAGAACGTAAAGCATCGCGTGCGCCGCGCGCGATGCCAGCCTCTCCCATGGCGCAAGGCCTTCGGCATCATCTGGCCTAGTGCCCGAAAGCGTCCAGATCAGCCGCAGCAAGGCGAGTGCCAAAATCAGAAAGCCGAACGATTTGTGCCACTGGAACAGATCAAACTGCCGCGCCGGGTCCGGCTCGCGCAGCATGTGCCATCCAAGGCCGATCTGCCCGATGAACAAAAGGCCAATCACCCAGTGAAAGGCAATGGCCACAGAGCCGTATTTTGTATCATTGTTGCGCAGCACGTATGTCGTCTCCAGCTTTGGCGAGCCTATCGTAATGTGAGGCCTATTGATGTCCCGCCACATCACGTTTGCGCGAGCGGCCGGCCGCCCTTGCCCCGCTCTCCCCCATCCGCTAGGAAGCGGCACCATTGAAATCAGGCCCTGTTCCCATGTCCGACAAGCCCAAAAAGCCCCAGAAACTGCGCGCGCGCCAACCGCGTGGATTCATTGATCGCAGCCCGGACGACATCCGCGCCACGGACCGGATGGTGGCGAAAATCCGCGAAGTTTATGAGCGCTACGGCTTTGATCCGGTCGAAACGCCGATGATGGAATATACCGACGCGCTCGGCAAATTCCTGCCCGATTCTGACCGGCCGAATGAGGGCGTGTTCTCGGTGCAGGATGATGACGAGCAGTGGATGAGCCTGCGCTATGATCTGACCGCGCCGCTCGCCCGCCATGTCGCGGAAAACATCAACGAGATCCAGCTGCCCTACCGCACCTACCGCCAAGGCTGGGTGTTCCGCAACGAAAAGCCGGGCCCGGGAAGATTCCGCCAGTTCATGCAATTTGACGCCGACACGGTTGGCGCGCCGGGCGTGCAGGCCGATGCCGAAATGTGCATGATGATGGCCGACACAATGGAGGCGCTGGGGATCAAGCGTGGGGATTATGTGATCCGGGTGAACAACCGCAAGGTGCTTGATGGGGTGATGGAGGCGATTGGCGTCACCGATCCGGGGCAGAAGCTCACCGTGCTGCGGGCGATTGATAAGAAGGACAAGTTCGGCGTTGAAGGAGTGCGGCTGTTGTTGGGCGCGGGGCGCAAGGACGAGAGCGGAGATTTTACAAAGGGTGCGGGGCTGGATGAAAATCAACAAATTCGCATTGTGAGCTTTCTAGAAATTGTTCATTCCGCGGCAGCGGAACGTGCACGAGAAATTCACGCTGCTTCACCGACGTCAGGTACGATCTATATCGAGAAGCGAAATGACAAGCTTGCGCTTAATGCGCTCGAGCAAGCATTTGGCGAAAGCCCACGCTGTGTTGAAGGTATCAGTGAGCTGAGAGCGATTTCTGAAATGAGGGAATTGGCCGGTTACCGAAACGACCAGATATTCATTGATCCGTCATGTATTCGCGGCCTCGAATACTACACCGGCCCGGTTTACGAAGCCGAACTCTTGTTCGATGTCACCAATGAAAAGGGCGAAAAGGTCCAGTTCGGCTCGGTCGGCGGCGGCGGGCGGTATGATGGGTTGGTCAAGCGCTTCACCGGTCAGGATGTTCCGGCCACTGGCTTCTCCATCGGCGTCTCGCGGCTGATGACCGCGCTGAAAAATCTCGGCAAGCTGGATGTCTCGGACGTCATCGCGCCGGTGCTGGTCACCGTCATGGACCGCGATGTGGAGAGCCTCGGCCGCTATCAGAAATTCACCCAGGATCTGCGGAATGCCAACATCCGCGCCGAAATGTATCAGGGCAATCCGA
>JBAVTG010000174.1:0-36157 GCA_049696015.1 Rhizobiaceae bacterium
CCCGGATCATCTCAGACCGGGCGCAGGAATTCGACAAGATCCCCGCCGGCTATACTGGACCGTTGTACATCGAAGTTTCGCCGCGCACATTTCCGATTGTTGTGCGCCACGGCTCCCGCCTCAGCCAAATCCGGTTCCGAAGGGGCCATGCGCTGATCTCGGAGCCGGAATTGGCGGCGCTGCATGCGACAGACACGCTCGTCAACGACGAGATGCCAAACATTTCAGGCGGCGGTGTTGCGCTGTCGATTGACCTGGTTGGCAAGCAAGACCGCCTGATCGGCTACCGTGGCAAACATCACACGTCGGTGGTTGATGTCGACAAGCGTGCCATGCACGATGTTCTCGACTTTTGGGAACCGATATACGATCGCGGCGCACAGGAACTGGTGCTAGACCCGGATGAGTTCTACATTCTGGTCTCGCGTGAGGCCGTGCACGTGCCGCCACTCTATGCTGCCGAGATGACGCCGTTTGACCCGCTGGTTGGGGAATTCCGCGTGCATTACGCCGGGTTTTTCGATCCGGGATTCGGCAATGCCGGGGCAGGCGGGTTGGGCAGCCGTGCGGTGCTGGAAGTGCGCAGCCATGAAGTGCCTTTTATCCTGGAGCATGGCCAGATCGTCGGCCGCCTTGTCTATGAGCACATGCTGTCGCGGCCAAAGGCCCTGTACGGTGCGGATCTGAAATCCAACTATCAAGCGCAAGGCCTAAAGCTATCGAAGCATTTTCGTTGAGCGGCCCCTCACTTGACAGATGCAAGCTGCGCCGCGATGTAAGACCTGTTGCGGGTATGATGTAATGGTAGCTTGTCAGCTTCCCAAGCTGAACGCGCGGGTTCGATTCCCGCTACCCGCTCCAACAGTTCCGGGGATTATCAAGACATGGCCGAACGCATGAACAGCTTTCTGGGCGATACGCCGTTCAGGATATTTCTGAAGCTTGCCATTGTTTCTCTGATTGTCGGCGTAGTGATGCGCTCGTTCGGTTGGACGGCGATGGATGTGGTGCGCGGCATTCGCACATTCATCATGCGCATCTGGAACATGGGCTTTTCGGCAATTGAGCAGTTTGCCGATTATTTGATCCTTGGCGCTGCCGTTGTCATACCCGCATTCATTATCCTGCGCCTATTTGCCATGCGCCGGAACTAACGGTCACTCTCAATCAAAAAGCGGCTTTCGCGCCCATGCCTCGGTCGTGCGGCCCTTGGCAAGGCTGATGGAGGACAAGCTTTCGCGGTCAAGAAGCTTCGAAAGCCCGCCGATGATTGCTGCCGGCAGTCCAGGCCCTTCGTAGACAAAACCCGTATAGAGCTGAACCAGGTCCGCTCCTGCCTCGATCTTGGCGAATGCAGCAGCGGCGGAGTTGATGCCGCCGACGCCGATTAGTGCCACGTCATTGCCAATCAGTCTGCGCATTTTTGCAAGGACGATGGTTGAGCGCTCAAAAAGCGGAACGCCGGACAAGCCGCCGGATTGATCACTGTCACGGCTCTTGAGTCCGGAACGGGACAAAGTTGTGTTGGAGACGATCACGCCCTCGACCTTGTTGGCGATAACTTCGGCAGCGATGTCTTCGAGATCGCCGTCGGCCAGATCCGGTGCGATTTTCAGGAAAACCGGCGTCCTGCGCGCGGTTTTCGCCAAGCACTCATTCCGCTCATACATCACCTTGGTCAAGAGCTCAGCAAGGCTTGACCGTGTCTGAAGATCGCGAAGTCCAGGCGTGTTCGGTGACGAGATGTTGACAGTGAAGTAATCCGCCACATCCGCGAAACGCTGAATGCCAAGCACATAATCGCCGACGCGGTCAGTACTGTCCTTGTTTGCGCCGATGTTGACGCCAACGATGCCGCCGCGCCCCCTGCGGGCGGCAAGACGCGCCAGTGCTGCGTCATGTCCGGTATTGTTGAAACCGAGCCGGTTGATGACAGCCTGATCTTTTTCCAGACGAAAGACGCGGGGCTTTGGATTGCCGTACTGCGGCTTGGGGGTGATTGTCCCGACTTCGGTAAAGCCAAACCCGAGTCGCAACAGGGCGTCCGGCACTTCGGCGTTTTTGTCAAAGCCAGCTGCCATTCCCAATGGGTTGGGAAAGTTCAGGCCGGCTACATGAACGGCAAGGCGCCCGTCTGGTTTGATCGCAGCAGTCGGCAGCAATCCGGACTTGAGCGCCTTGATGCCAAGTCCATGCGCCAGTTCGGCATCAAGGCAGAAAAGCGCGGGGCGCAGCAGCGACGCAAACAGGCTGCTCATTTCGCGTGCGCCGGAAAGACATGCGCGCCATCCGGGCCGACTGGCAATTCATCGACGCTCACGGCAAGACTGGTCGCCAAAGGTGCATAGAGGTGAGGGAACAGGGCGCCGCCGCGCGATGGTTCGAAAACCAACTCCTTGCCGAATTGCGCGCCATCAAACGCAACCAGTACCAGATCCTGCTGGCCGCCAAAATATCTTGCCGCGGTTTCTTTCATTTGGCCGGCAGTTGAAAAATGAATAAATCCATCTTGGATGTCGACAGCCGAGCCGTGGAAAACGCCAACCGCTGCGGCGACTTCCCATTCGGCGCGGCTCAAAATTTTATAGATAAGTGTCATATCATCACCGTTCAGCACCCTTGCCAGCCGCTAGCAGGATTCGCCTGCGAAAACAAAATCTGTCTTGTCTGTCGCAATTCGGGCCAATCGATCCCATACTGTGAATGGCAGCGAAAAACTGCTTTCAAGGAGTTCCGACATGAACATCAAACCTGTCGTTTTGTTTGCAGCCTTGGCGCTTCTTCTCCCGGTCTTCCATGGTGTTGCGCTGGCGCAAGACGATGCCCGCTATCAACTGGAGAAGACGGCCGATGGATACATCAGATTGGACAAGGCCACCGGCGACATGTCGATTTGCAGGGAACAAACCGGGCAACTGGTTTGCCGTGCTGCCGCCGATGACCGCAAAGCGCTCTCGGATGAAATCGGCAGGCTGGATGAACGCCTTGCGATGATTGAAACCAAACTGAGCGCGATGGAAAAATCAAGACTGTCTGCGGACAATGGCATGCCAACGGACGAAGAATTTGAGAAAACCATGGGCTACATGGAAAGATTTTTCCGACGGTTCATGGGTGTGGTCAAGGATCTGAATGAAAACGAAAACGGACCGCAGAAGACGTGACCGTTATTCGTGCCATCATTGCCGCCTTGGGCGCTGTTTTGACGGCGCTGATTGTCCGCGCAGTACAGACAGGTGATTTTTGGGCTGCAGGCCGATGGCTGACCAATGACATCTGGGGCATCGTCACTTTGACGGACCTTTATCTCGGACTTTTTCTTTCTGCGCTTGCGATGGGCTTGCTTGAAAAGGGCATGAAGGCCGCTTTCTGGATTGTTCCCTTGCCGTTTCTGGGAAATGTCTGGACGGCCATTTGGGTGCTGATCCGGCTTCCGGAGCTGGCCCGCCGCCTTCGCGGCTGAATGCCGATACTAAATTTGGTCCTTTATCCGTTCTCAAGGCCTATTTGCGCGCTCGGGCCTTGATAACTTCACGGAATGGGAACTAGTCTGCCAAGTGATGCATCACGAACTGGCTGGGAGGGCACGTGACCGCAAACTTGACCTTCGTCGTCGCTGACGACCATCCGCTCTTCCGTGGAGCCATAAAGGAAACGCTGCGCAGTATTGATGACCACGTTAGCATTCTTGAGGCTGGGGATTTCGAGGCCGCAAAGAAACTGGTTGCCGAAACACCCGACGTTGATCTTGTCCTGCTTGATTTGACCATGCCTGGTACAAGCGGACTTTCCGGCCTTGTGACACTGCGTGCGATGCAGGCAGCTGTGCCCGTAGTCATCGTCTCCGCCTCAGATGATGTGGCGACAATCCGGCGGGCGCTTGAATTGGGAGCATCGGGTTACATCCGGAAAAGCTCGAGCATTGATGAGATACGCAATGCCATCAATACTGTTCTGGCAGGTGGCATAGCTGCGCCATCGAATGTTGAATTGGGCGCGGAAAGCGATCCGGATATTCTGGATTTGATCCAGCGAATCCGGGCGCTGACGCCGCAACAGGCGCGGGTGCTTGGCATGCTGGCAGAAGGGTTGCTGAACAAGCAGATCGCCTATGAGCTCGGAGTTTCCGAAGCGACAATCAAGGCGCATGTTTCGGCGGTACTGCAAAAGCTCAATGTCGACAGCAGGACGCAGGCGGTTATCCGGCTTTCTAAAATCGGGGCCGAAGCGCTCCAGAGCCAAGTTTGATCACTCGGCCGCGACTTCCAGGCGATTGCGCATCAGTGCTGCGCGCAAGGCAGCAGGCTTGACGGGCTTGTTGACGATAATAACATCGGCGGCATCCGCCATTTGACGGACTTCCAATGAGCGGTCGGCGGTCAAGAGAAGTGCCGAAAGATCATTGCCGAATTTCTCGCGCATCAAGGCGATAACCTGAAGTCCGTTCTCATCGTCCAGATGATAGTCCGCTAAAACGGCGTCGGGCTTTGTCGCGGATTGAAGTGCATCCTTGCCGGATGAAACGGTTGTGACTTTGCATCCCCATTGCGTGAGCAGTGATCGCATGCCTTCAAGAATACGGGCGTCGTTGTCGATGCAGATCAGGTTCAGCGACGGAAGCCTGACACTGCCGGAACTGACCGGGCGCATCGATTGCTCGACATAGTCTTTCGCGGGTTCAACCGATGGCACCCGTAGTGAAACGAGGGTCCCGCGGTTGATCGTCGAGTTCATGATCAATGGAATCTTTAGCACGCGCGCAATTCTGTCAACGATAGACAGACCAAGGCCCAACCCCTCCGCTTCGCGCATGCCTTCTGCCAGTCTGGTGAACTCACGAAAAACAGTGCGCGCCTTGTCCTGGGCGATGCCAATTCCCGAGTCTGCCACTTGAATTTCGAATTGGGTTCCTTTGCGGCGCACACCAACGACGACACCGCCGGTGCGGGTATATTTGACAGCGTTTGAAACCAGGTTCTGGATCAGCCGCTGCAGCAGATTGCGGTCTGTGCGGATGTGAATGCTCGTTGGAATGACTTTGAGCTTCAGGCCCTTTTTGCGGGCCAGCGGCATGAAGTCAGTCTCGATCTGCTTGAACAAGGCGCCCAACGGGAAAGTTGTCGCATTGGGTTTCATGGCGCCGGTATCGAGACGCGAGATATCAAGCACCGCGCCCAAAATGGTTTCAACCGAATCCAGTGACGACTCAATTTTTCCGACAATGTCCTCGTTTTCCGATTTTCCGAGCTTTTCGCTCAGTGACGCGCTGTAAAGCCGCGCGGCATTGAGTGGCTGGAGAATATCGTGGCCGGCGGCTGCAAGAAATCGCGTTTTGCCCAAATTGGCGTCTTCCGCAATGGTTTGCGCTTTGGCGAGTTCAGTGTTGACGTTGCTGAGCTCTGCCGTTCGCTCGGCAACTCGTTGTTCAAGGCTTTCGTTGACCTTTTTCAGCGCCTCGTCAGCGCGCACGCGCTGGGTGATGTCGGTGTACGTCGCCACAATGCCGCCATCGGGCATGGGATTTGAGCGAATTTCAATGATCCGCTTGCTGTTTGCCAACTCAACCAGCCAAGGAACGCCGAACCGGCTTATGCGGTTCACGATATCGCGATCCGACTGAATGCTGATTTCCTGGCGGGCAGCGAGATTTTCAATGATGGAACTGAGCGTCGTGCCGACTTGGCCAAACTCGTCGGGAAGGTCAAAAAGAGTTCTGAATTGCCGGTTCCAGCATGTCAGCCTGAACTCGCGGTCGAAGACCGTAATGCCTTGCTCCATCTGATCAAGCGCGATCTGCAAAAGATCGCGGTTTTGCTGAAGGGCCTCGGACGCGTCATCTAGCAATCGAAAAGCGTTGCGGCTTGTTTGGTCGTTACGTTGAAACAACAGCGAAAGGATCAGGCGTGCAGACGACGAACCAACAGCACTGGCAAGCAATTGTTCTGCAAATCGGATTGTTGGCAAATCTGCCAGCGCGGTGCGTCTAAGACTCCGGCCTTCGCGCTTTTCATATGTCTGAAAAGATCGCTCGGTGCGTTCAACACCAAGATAGCGCGCGATTGTGGCTTTCAGGTCATCCACGGTGACAACGGTCCGCAGACGCCGGAGGTTGGGCATGGGCGTGACATCACGCGGAACGAAAACGGCAGCTTGTATCCGTTCCAACGGTGTAGCCATGCGCGACAAAGACCCAAACACAAAAAGGATCAGGTTGATCGACAGGCTCCACACCACACCGTGAGTAAGCGGATCGCTGCCATATCCCAAAAGCGATTGCGGTCTGAGCGCCGCCAAGCCAAACAGGCCGTCTCGGACTGTAGAATTGTCAGCACCGACGATCGTTGGGAATAGCAGCGTGAATGACCATACCAGTGTCCCTCCTGCCATGCCCAGCATGGCGCCGCGAGCGTTCGCTTCGCGCCAAATCAATCCACCGACGAACGAAGGCGCAAACTGCGCGACTGCCGCAAAGCTGACCAGGCCGATCGAGGCAAGCCGGTAATTGTTCGCGGCCTCTCGGTAATATGCGTACGCCGCAATCATGATGAAAAAAATTGCCGCCCGCCGGACATTGAGAATGGTTGATGGCAAGTCCTCATCGCGGCCGCGTTCCTTGCCAGCATAGCGGCGCAGCATGAGCGGCAGGACCATTTCATTTGAAATCATGATCGACAAGGCAACGCTGGCGACAATCACCATAGCCGTCGCGGCAGAAAGGCCGCCGATGAACACGAGCAGCGACAACCATTCAGCGCCGGCCGCAAGCGGCAACGCCAAGACATAGAGGTCAGCCGGAGTTCCGGCAGGCAGGTGGATCAGGCCCGCCATCGCGATCGGCAAGACGAAAAGGTTGATTGCCACCAGATAAAGCGGAAAGAGCCACGCTGCGGTGCGCAGCTCGCGTTCATCGCGGCTTTCGACAATCATGACATGGAACTGCCTTGGCAATAGCACGATGGCAAATCCCGAAAGACAGATCAGAACAATCCAGGTTGATATCGGCGTTTGATAATCTAGCGCAGCGGTGACCGCAGCGTTGGTGGTTGAACCGAAAAACGCTTCACCCGGAGATCCGAAAAAGTAGAAAGTCACGGCAACCCCGACAGCAATAAATGCTGTCAATTTGACGATCGATTCAACGGCAACCGCAAGGATAAGGCCGTTTTGGTGTTCTGTCGCATCGGCATGGCGTGTTCCAAACAGAACAGCGAAGACTCCAAGGGACGCAGCGACCAGAAATGAAAAATCGGCGATTACAAAATCACCGGCCATGAGCGTGCCGCCAAGATGGCGGGTAAACAAGTCAAATGACCCCGAAATCGCTTTCAACTGTATGGCGATGTATGGAACCGCGGCCAGCGCAGCAATGCAGGTTGCCAGCGAAGCGACGCCAAAGCTCTTGCCGTATCGAGCCGCGAGCATGTCAGCAATGGAGGTGATGCGTTCCGTCTTTGCCAGGCGGATGATGCGGCGCAGAAACCTGTAACCAAAGGTGAATACCAAGATCGGGCCGATATAGATTGCAAGATACTCCAGCCCGCGCTCGGAGGCGAGGCCGACGGATCCGAAAAAAGTCCAGGACGTGCAGTAGATCGCAAGGCTGAAAGCGTAGACATAAGGCCGGGGTCTGCTGTTGCTGCCACGCTGCCCGCTGCGGTCACCGTAACTGGCGATGCCAAACAGCAGCAACACGTAAATCAGCGCACTGGCTAGAACGACAGTTTGTGTCACCGGTCTGCCCGCATCATATTTCTAGAATCCACGCCATTCGGCTGCAAATCTAGGCTTTCAATGGCCCGTATGTCGATAGCGCACTTATGTTGGGCGGCTTCGATACAGGCTCAATGGCCGCGCTATGGGCTTACAATATGGTTGTCCTGTGATATGGAATTCGCGGCCAGCACGAACCATGCCGGCAAAATTGGGGCTCCCGCAAGGACTGCAGGGACATTCGGAGGACGGAAATGCTTAAGGAATTCAAAGAATTTGCCATGAAGGGCAACGTCGTTGATTTGGCTATCGGTGTGATCATCGGCGGTGCATTCGGCGGCCTTGTCAATTCGGTGGTGAATGACATTCTCATGCCAATCATTGCCTATTTGACCGGTGGCGTGGACTTCACCAACAAGTTCATCCAACTTGCAGGTGGCCCGGCAACCACGCTTGACGCGGCCCGTGAAGCCGGTGCCACGCTTGCCTATGGCAATTTCCTGACCCTGCTGATCAATTTCCTGATCATCGCCTGGGTGCTCTTCATGGTCGTCAAGGCTATGAATGCTGCCAAGAAGCCTGCTCCGGAAGCAGCACCTGCCGCGCCGCCTGCACAGGAAGTGTTGCTCAGCGAAATCCGCGACCTGCTTGCCAAAGGCGCAAAAAAGTAATCGCGAACGCATATGTTCGAAAGCCCCGGCCTTGCGCCGGGGCTTTTTTTTGACGCAGATGCGCGCACGGGCAAAAGAGGAAAGCATAGAATGTCTTTGTTGGACCATGTCCGGCGTGAAGCGCTGGTTGCGCCGGAAAGCGGCATTGTTGCTGTCATGAATCACGGTCGCAAAAGCGATAATGTGCTGCCGCTGTGGGCCGGTGAGGGCGATCTTCCGACGCCTGATTTCATCCGCGACGCGGCGATTGAAGCGTTGGCGGCCGGTGAAACATTCTACACTTGGCAGCGCGGCATTCCCGAGCTTCGCCACGCCCTGGCGCGCTATCATGCGCGGCATTTCGCAAAGTGGCTGACTGCAGACAATTTCTATGTGACCGGTTCAGGCATGCAGGCAATTCAGCTGGCACTGCAGACTGTTGCCGGGACCGGAGATGAAGTAATTTATCTGTCGCCCGCCTGGCCGAATTTCTCGGCAGCAGCTGGAATTGCAGGTGCAAAGGCAGTCTCGGTATCCCTCGATTTTAGCGCCGACGGCTGGCAGATGGATATTCGGAAACTCAGATCCGCAGTGTCCGGTTCCACTAAGGCCATTTTCATAAACAGCCCTTCAAACCCGACCGGTTGGACTGCCAGCCGGGCGACGCTGAATGCTATTGTTGAACTGGCGCGCGAAACCGGCATTTGGATCATTGCCGACGAAATCTACGCGCTTTTCTACTATGGCGAAGGCCGTGCGGCCTCCTTTATGGACGTCATGAAGCCCGATGACAGGATCATCTTTGTCAACAGTTTTTCGAAGAACTGGGCAATGACTGGCTGGCGCATCGGCTGGATGACGGTTCACCCGCAACTTGGGCAGATTGTCGAAAACCTGATCCAGTACTCCACCTCGGGTGTCGCGCAATTCATGCAGAAAGCGGCCGTCGTGGCGTTGGACCACGGCGATGAGTTCATTTTTGCGCAAGTCAGACGCGCCCGTGAGGCGCGCGACCTCTTGTGCCGCGCGCTCCTCGATACCGGCAAAGTTCAGTTGGCTATACCTGAGGGCGCCTTTTATCTTTACTTCAAAGTGCAAGGCGTGAACGACAGCCTTCAGGCTGCTTTTTCGATGGTGGACAATGCGGGCATTGGGATTGCGCCGGGAGCCGCGTTTTCGGCAACGGACGATGGTTGGTTCAGGATTTGCTTTCATCGTGATCTGAAAGATATCGAATTTGGCGCCAGTAAACTGATCAGCTGGCTATCGCGTTTTGCTTGAAGGCACGGCCGTTCCTGTTGTGGTAACGATTTTCGGCTAGGCTTTGAAGGTTATGTGCAGAAGGCCTGGTGCGGTGGTTGGCACTTGAGGAGTGGATATGGCGGTTCTCGTGACTGGTGGCGCAGGTTATATAGGCAGTCATATGGTCTGGCGGCTTTTGGATGCAGGCGAGACAGTCCTTGTCGCCGACAGGCTTACAACGGGCTTCGATTGGGCCGTGGCGCCGGAAGCCAAGCTTGAGGTCGGTGACATTGGCGATGCGCGGTTTCTTGACCGGATATTTGGCTCGTATGCCATTGAGGCAATTATCCATTTTGCCGGCTCTATCGTGGTGCCGGAGTCGGTTTCCAATCCGCACATGTACTACACGAACAATACTGCAAATTCCTTGCAACTGATCGCCAAAGCGGTCGAACACAAAGTCGCTGCTTTCATTTTCTCGTCCACGGCTGCGGTCTATGGGAGTGTCGGGCCGGAACCAGTGGTGGAGACTGCTCCCAAGTTTCCGGAATCGCCCTATGGCCATTCCAAACTGATGGTAGAGCAGATTCTGGCAGACACAGCCGCCGCTCATGATTTCCGTTACACCGCTTTGAGATACTTCAATGTGGCGGGCGCAGATCCGAAAGGCAGAACCGGGCAATCCACGAAGGGCGCAACCCATTTGATCAAAGTGGCGTGTGAAACCGCGGCCGGCAAACGCCGGTCTATGGACGTTTTCGGTACAGATTACCCGACCCCTGACGGGACCTGTATTCGCGACTACATTCACGTTACGGATTTGGTCAATGCGCATTTTCTGGCTTTGGAGCGGATGCGAAATGGCGGCTCGAGCCTGATTGCCAATTGCGGCTATGGCAGCGGCTATTCAGTCATGGACGTTATCGGAGCCGTCAAGAAAGTGTCAGGCCGTGATTTTGATGTGAACTTTGCGGGCCGCCGCATCGGCGACGCGGTCTCAGTGGTGGCCAATCCGGCAGTGGCAGCAAGAGAATTTGGCTGGGTGCCAGAACACAATGACCTTGATACGATCGTGCAAACAGCGTTGAATTGGGAGCGCGCGCTACAGCGCAGAAACCAGATCTGATGCCGGTCGTTTATCTTTCATGGGCGGCCGTTTCTCAAATCGTGCGCCAGCGATCATCAGGTTGATCTGCCGCGCTTTTGGCATCCTGTCTTGGTCTTGCATCGGGCTGTGGTTTTCCGTGTGGCCGGTCTTGTTGTGCTTGCCGCTGGCGCGAGAAATCGTATGTGGGGGACGCGCCCTGCCGGCTATCGCGACCCGGCTCAAGCGCCTCTTGTTGACGTGGCGTGGTATTCGAGGCTTCGGGCTTGATGTTTGGCTCGAAAATGTCGATCCAGCGTTTCAGCTCGCTCTCCAATTCCGACAGGTTTTCCGATCCCACACTGCCGGTCGATGAAACGACGACTGACATCTGATCGCCGTGGTCTGAGAAATGAGCCGATACCGTACCAAAAATCGGTGACTCAAGCTGAATACGTAAAGTATTAGTCTTCAAATTAAATGCGTGCCGCTCAATTTGACTGACGAATGTGCCGGGCGGAAGTGCTGCGTCCTGGATTGTGGTACCACCGTCAAGGAGGTCTGCAAAATCAGCAAAAGCAGGCACATTTGCAACGGCCAAATCTCCGGAAATCGGCGGCAAATTCACTGGCACTTCCGCTTTCGCTGAAACCCGCGCTTCGGCTTTGCTGGTAACGTTTTGTTTGAAGTGTGCGTCAGACTTCAGGTCAAGAAGCTGCTGGACCTGTGTTTCCGGACTCCTGGAAACCGGCGAAAGCCGGTTGCCGCTTTTGTAGTGTATGCCGCTGACAGCAACATTCGGGGTATCGTCTCGCGCGGTCGATTGTCCCTGACGCCCGAGCAAGCCCTCATTGAAAGGGACCGCCTGTGGGCAGGGCATGCCGACCAGAATGTCAGTCAATTGAGTCTTCAAATCCAGCGGCAATTGATCGACTTCGCTGGAGGGCAATTTGCCCTTGCGATCAGATGGGTTGCCGAGTCGATTAGCGCTCAGTGCCGACTCTGGAGCGACTGGTTCCACCGCATCCAGGACTTCGGGATTTGACATCATCGTGTCGTGCATTTCCTTCACTTTGGCAGAGCCTGAATGTGGTGATGGTTCGTCATGATTGCCTGACAAGTCCGCTTTTCCTGCTAATTTCAGGACTTCGGGATTCGCTTCCATATTGCCATCGAATTCTCTGACTTTGGACAGCGCGGATGTTGGAACTGGTGTATCAAAACCGCCAGCCAAGATGGCGCTAAATTCGGGCTTGGCCGGCTTAACCTTCGCGCCTTGTTGCATCGGGAAACTGTCGGGTTTAATGGCCGGTCTTGGAGCGTTGACTTGGATGAATTGCTTCATTTGTTTTGCCCAAGAATTTTATCGAACGCGTCCAACTGTGCTTTTGCCGAGCGCAATGCTTCTTCAGCCGCCGACAAATCATCGCGGTCTTTTGTTGCTGTTGCTTGGGTGCCTGCCGGACTTGGTTCGACTTGACCGCGCACTGGCCCATAAAATCCTGCCCCATTTTCCGACATCGAAATTGGCCGCAAGATATTCCATACGACGTGTTTCCCGATTTCGAGTATTTCGCCGTCCTCTGGCGTCAGTGTTGATGGGTCAATGGACCAGAAAAATGCAAGATGCTTCACGCTTGCTGCCGATTTCAGTTCAATCAGTGCCTCATTAAGGGCCATTATCTGGCCATAGCGGCCGGTGGGCGTATGCTCAGACCTTCCGGTGAGAGCGCTGCGGAGGAAAATAGCTGCTTTCTCGAGTCTTCCCTGCTTCACAAGCTTTGAGACCATCGCCATGAATACAGGCCTGCTCTTATCGTCCTGCAAGGCTTCGATCTTGCGCGCCAATGACTCAAATTCGATATCGCTTTCCATAATGTCGGTTCCCAACACGAGGACCCTGACGAACTCTCTGAAGAATGGCGATTGGCTATAACGTCTCAGATAAAGGTGCGCGCAGCGCAAGAAGAGGTCTCGATCTTTCAGGTTTACGCTGATGGCAACCAAACGGCGCAATGCGACCTCCTCCAGAAGCGTACCCGGCGCTAAGAGAACCACGGTCTCAAACGAGGACTTGGCAGTCTCGACGCCAGTCTCCAGATTTGCCGTGCCTTTGGCCAATTCAAGATAGGGCAATAACCGCAGAGCGGCACGATCAAAGTCTGCAGAATCGAAGGCTTTCGCGGAGGCCTCCATGTTTCCATCGACATAGGATTTAACAGCATCAAACAAATGAAGTTGTTCTTGGGGTGGCCTAGTTCGTTCCAGGAGTTTTTGTATCGACGCCGGATCACCGCCACTGAGTGCAAATTCAAACACCGTTTCCAGATAGGCTTCTCTTGATGCCGCCGCCTCTGGCATGCCAGCAAGTCCAGCCTTCAGCCGTGCTACCAATTCACTCTGAAAGGCGACCACCGATGTGTCGCCATGCGCAAGATCATCCTGAACCTTATGCAGGATCTTCAATGTCGATCTAATCTCGTCAAGCGGTTGTGCTGCCCCCGGCTGAAGTCCGGCCAGCACACTGAGCGCCAAAGATAGCGTCCACTTGATCCGCTTCATTGGGTTTCCAGGAAAATCTCGATCCGGCGGTTTCTATCGGCGAGCGGATCGTTGGCAGCGAGTAGTTTGCGGTCTGCAAAGCCGGCGATTTGCGCAACTCGTTCTTCAGCGACTCCGGCTCTGAGCAGTGTCAGATAAATTGCCTGAGCGCGATCAAGCGAAAGTTGCCAGTTCCCTTTGGCAGCACTTTGGTATTTGCGCCCGTCTGTGTGGCCGTAGATATGCACCGAGCCTTTTCGACTTTGCAGACTCTTGGCAATCGCGTTGACAGCAATGACAATTTCGCCATTGGGCACGGCCGCGCCGATGTCGAACATCGAATTCCTGGCCGTGTCCGTGATTTGGATCATCACGCCCTTGTCGGTTTTCTCGACCGAAATCGCACTTTCGTCTAACGCGTCGCTTTTGAGTGTCTTGTCTATTTCAGTTTTGATTTCAGCGAGAATTTCCTTTTCCATCAATTCTTGCGCAGTCTCCGGTTGAATAGCCATATGCACGCCGGCCGCCGTATCTCCTTTTGCTGTTTCCGGTTCTGGTGGGACTTTATCGCCGGGCTTTTGCCCGTCGGTTTCCAATGCAGGAGGGGGGGCGTCTGCAATCTTGCTTTCGGTTTTGCCTTCCCAGAATCCCGAATTGAATGGATCTGTAAATTTCCCTGGCGCAGCCTCGCTGCTCTTGGCTTCCAGATTGTTGGAGATGCCCTGTTTCTCGAGAATGGACGCCTCGATCTTGTCAAGTGTGGCAAAAGGATCAGCGAAGAACGCTTCGTCAGACTTGTCCGCACCTGATTTGGAAGGAGAAGAATCTGCCGCTTTGAGGGATTTTGTGGTGAGGTTCTCCTCTTTTTCGACCCCTTGGGTTTCTGTAACGCCCCCGGCTTCCTCGCTGGCAGTCTGACCGCCTTTCTGCTCACTGACGCCTTTAGTGCTCCGGTTGCGGTCAACCAGTTTGATAGGATTGAAGTAACTAGCGACAGCACGTTTGGTTTCTTCATTAGCCGCGTTGATGAGCCAAAGAACCAGAAAAAGCGCCATCATCGCCGTCATGAAATCGGCAAATGCAATCTTCCAGGCGCCGCCATGGTGGCCTTCTTCTTCCTCATTACCACGCTTGATAATAATGATTTCGTTGTGTTGGTGGCCGTTTTCACTCAAGCTCGTGCACTCCGGCTAGACTGTTTGCCCACTCCGTGAGCTTGGAGGTAATCACCGCTTTGCCGGCTTCCAGTACGATTTCGGCTGCCGTGCCCGGATGAAGCGTCACTGCGGCATTATTGCCGATCAGGTCTTCCATCCCGCTCGCAAGCTCGGCGGGGCCTTTGATTTTGATAGGCAGAACCAGTTCGGAAGCAATGAATTCCGAAATCAGCAGCCTGTATTTCCCAAGCGTTCTTTCCAGAAATGCATTTGAAAGCACAGGCCTTAGAACGTCAGCGGTTTTGGAGGAAAGAACATCAACAATCGCGGTGCGCATGCCCGAAAGTTGCTCATGTATTAACTGCAGCTGCTGTGATTCCAAGTGCCGTATGCGCGTTTCAAACGACAGCTTGAGATCGCGCTCCTGGTCAACAAGGGCTGCCCGGAGCCGTTCGGCGTCACCGCGCAGCTCAGAGACGATTGCGGCGTTTGCATCATGGTTGCAGGTGTCGCTTCGGCTGTCTGGATTTCTGAGTTGCTCTTCTGGCTGGCCTGCCGACTGCAACTGTTGCAAAGCGATTTGTGTCGCCGTTCTGGCAAGCTTCAATTCTTCAAATGGTGCAACCACGCCGCCGGCCACGATTGGCTGGAAAAGCCGCTCGCACTGTGTGTCGGATTCGTCACCAGGGCCAGTCTCGCCCAAAGGCATCCAGCGCTTCATGCCGCCCCCTCAACGAGCCAGCCGCGGATGACATTGGATGCCTTATCCGGATCCATGGCGGCAAGGGCACGAAGACGTTCGATCGGTGATGCCTGCCCGGATGTTCGCACTGCGCCGCCAGTGTCTTGCGCAGCATCGAGCGAAGTGGGCGGTATTGGATTTGCGGTCTGCTGAAAACTGTCGCCGGAAAGTTGCGGCTCAATTCTATCGGATTCCGTACCCACCGGCGACATCCCCGACATCGCGCCAATCAACGGTCGTACGCCTAAGAAGATCAGCAGGAGGGCGACGATAAGAAATGCCAATGCGTTGACGGCAGTTCCAGTATAGGGGCGCAAGCCCTCTAGCAGCCCTTGCGGAATGACGGGCTCTATTGCTTCTTCGACAAACTCCAGCGCAGCGATGTTGATCTTGTCGCCGCGCGCTTCATCAAACCCTGCTGCGGCTGTCGCAATTTTTTGCAGTTCCGCAACACGCGCATCAATATCAGCCGGCTGCGCATTCTGCCCCAATATCTCAGCGATCTTGGCTTTATTCAGGACGATGGAAATCGCAAGTTTTTGAATCCGGTAGCCGTTACGCTCGGTATCGACTTTCCTTGAGCTGATTTCGAAGTTCGTGGTTTCCTCGCGTTTCTGGCTTGTTTCGGCGTTGACAGGCCCAGCGGTCCCCGCCGGCTGGGCTTGGGGCAATTTCTGGTCGACTGACGGATTCTTGCTGTCAGGCTGCTGGGTTGAGCTGTCTTCTGATTTGGTGACCTGGACCGAACGTTCAACACGTGAAGCAGGATCGAAGATGGTCTCCTGAACAGCTTGCCGGTCCGTGTCGATTTGAGCCTGAACGGTGACGCGGAAGTTGAAAGCGCCGAGCTGTGGACCGAGGGCCATTCCGACTTTCTGCTCGAGCGCCCGCTCAATGTTTCGCTGCACTTCCAGCGCATTGATCAAACCGCCGGTCAGCTCGTTCTGACCACTGGACAGAAGGTTGCCATTGGAATCCATCACGAAGACATTGTCAGTTGCAAGGCCAGGGACAGCGGCGGCTACCAAATGTTTTACGGCATTGGAAGATGCGGAAATCCGGTCGGGATCGCCTCTGATCAGCACTGAGGCGGTAGGCCTTTGTTCGCGGTTGCTGAACAGGGTTTTATCGGGCAGCACGATGTGGACACGGGCAGCCTTTATTCCGTTAAATGCTTGAATCGATTTGGAAATCTCACCTTCAAGCGCACGAATGCGGGTCACTTCCTGCATGAACGATGTCAAGCCAAGCGAACCAAGATTGTCGAACAGCTCATACCCTGCGCCTGCACTTGTTGGCAGGCCTTTTTCGGCCAGAAGCATGCGCGCCTGTGCCGCAGTGCCCGTCGCAATCGAAATCGTCGAGCCGTTGCTGTCGACGTCGTAGGTGAACCCGGCTTCTGACAATGCGAGGCCGACTTTGGCGATGTCGTCCTTCTCAAGGCCCACGTAGAGAATCTCGTATGCCGGTCGGTTCAAATAAAACGCCGCCGCCGCCAGGACGCCGAGTGTCACCACCAACGTTCCGCCAAGAAGCAAAAGCCGCTGAACGCCCAGCGCCACGACATTTCGCAGCAGATTTTGTAGTTGATCTTGCAATGCCGCAATCCATCCAGCCGTTTCCGGCAAGTTGCCACTCCAACCTTGCGCGAACGTGGAACAAAAAATGGCCGCCCGGAAGGGCGGCCGAGTGTAGGAGGATTGCTGCTTGTTGTCGGGATTAACGGAACAGCGACAGCACTGACTGCGCGCCCTGGTTGGCGATCGAAAGCGCCTGGATGCCAAGCTGTTGCTGTGTCTGCAATGCCTGGAGCTTAGTGGATTCGGCCGTCATATCGGCGTCGACGAGGGTGGAAATGCCCTTGTCGATCACATTCATCAGATCGCTGACGAAATCCTTCTGGATCGAAATGCGGTTCTTCGCTGCGCCGAGTGTGGACGCCGCCGAAGTCATCGACGCAAGCGCGGTTTCGACACCGGTAATCATGTCATCAATGTCGGTTTCGTCAATGCCGGCAGCTGTCAAGTCGAGCGTTGCGACCGATACGGTTGCCGCGCCGACGCCGGTCGTTGTGAAGGTCGTATCCAGAATGCCGGACTGATCAGCGGCATCAAACAGTTCTGTTGACGAAATGTCGATATCAACCGTGTTGACGGACACTGTGCCGGTTGACGAACGGTCAAACGAAGCCACGATCGACTTGGTCGCCGAATAGTTTGCAGCGCCGGAGTCAACCGAGAGCCAGTTCTCGCCAGAGAAAGAAGCAGCCGTGGTGATGCTGGTCAGCTGGCTTTGCAACTGGGTGATTTCTTCTTGGACCTTGGCCCGGTCGACGCCGGGCTCTCGCGCAGCAACAAGCTTGGTCTTGATCTCGTCAACCACCTTGATCGCAGCGCTCATGCCGGTATAGGCAGTGTCAACTTTTGCCGAGCCCAGGCCGAGCGCGTCTTGCACAGTGCCAAGCGCCTTGTTGTCCGAACGCATGGTCGTTGCGATCGACCAGTAGGCGGCGTTTTCAGAGGCTTCGTTGACTTTGTAGCCGGTTGAAATCCGGCTCTGTGTCGCTTCGAGCGACTTGTTGGTCTGTTGGAGGGTCTTGAGCGCCGTCATTGCGGCAACGTTGGTCATGATGCTGGACATTGTTGGTCCCTTTTTACTGGTTACGGGGGAGGGACATACCGGGCTGACCGGTACAGCGAGTTGGCTTCATGCCTCAGTCGGAAACGACGTGTCGCTGTGAACGCTTGGGTTGTATCCGGGAAAACTTTCTGATTGATGAATCAGGCTTGCCAATTTTTAGGTATGGCTGAAAGAGGCAGCGAAGCGGTCGTGTTCAACGATAAGATTCGACCAAGCTTCCCGCCAGCATGTGCCAGCCATCGATCAGAACGAAGAACATGATTTTCATGGGAAGCGCGATAACGGTGGGTGGCATCATCATCATGCCCATCGCCATGGTGACGGTCGCAATGATCAAATCAATGACAAGAAAAGGCAATATTATCAAAAAGCCAATCTCGAAACCTCGGCGAAGTTCCGAGATCATGAAGGCTGGTACTAGTATGCGGAACGGCACCTCATTGGCTTCAAAGCCAGGCATGCCGCGGTTTTTGGCTAAATCCGCAAAAAGCTGCAAATCCTTGTCGCGCACATTTGCCAACATGAATCCGCGAAATGGTTCGGCAATCTTGCCGATGGCCTCCCGTTCGTCGATCTTTTTTTCAATTAAAGGTAGAATTCCCTCATTATAAGAGCGGTCCATCACTGGCGCCATGACATAGAAGGTCAGGAATAGCGAAAGGCTGATCAGGATCAGGTTTGCAGGGGTTGTTTGCAATCCGAGGCCCGAACGCAAGATTGAAGCGACAATGATGAAGCGGCTGAAGCTCGTCATGGCGACGAGGATCGCCGGCAGCACGGAAAGAACCGTGACCAGACCAAAAATCTGGATGACAGAATTGGCAGTTCCAGTATCGGCAAGGCCGGTCAGGCCCTGCAGGTCAAGTGACTGGGAACCTGCCGGAGAGGAACCAGCGAACAAGAAGACGCCAGTGGCCAATAACCGGGTCATTCAAACAGCAACGTTTTGATGTAGATTTTCTTGATCAGGCCACCCGAGCGCTGCCTAGAGCGGGCCAGAAGTTCGGACTTCAGATCTATCAGCGCACTTGGACCGGTCATTTCGCTCAAGTGCATGGCATGTACGAATGCGAACAGATCTTCATGGATTTGCAAAATCAGATCGGGTTCAAGCGGCTCGGCACTGGCCAAGACCAGCTCAAGCCGGATCCACATGTCCTCGGGGTCTGCAAGGTTGGTGACAATTGGTTCGAGGGCAATATTGCCCGCATTGGCTTGGGCGGCTTCATGTTCTCCCTCTGCGGGCTTTGCCCCTACTTCGGCAGATTTGCCGTGATCTCCTGCGGTCGGTTTGGCAGGTTCTCCCACTGCTTCTGTTTTTTGCTCGGATGAGGCTTCCGAAGACTGATCGGTAAGCGTTTGAGCATCGGATAGAGTTGTTTCAGCGGGCGGTGCGACATAGGCGAAGTAGCCAACTGCAAAGCCACTGGATGCTCCAAGGGCGATAGCCAGAAGTCCGCTTAGCAAAAGCGTCTTGAGGGAGGACTTGCCAGTGCCGTTGTCATGTGCCGGGGAAGCGCTTTCAGCCATGATTGCCTTCAAAGCGGTGACAGCCGGTCCAGCCACACCTGCCCGTAGCCAGGTTGCTGAACTTCGGAAATTCTGCCCTGACCGCCGTAAGAGATACGGGCTTCGGCAATGCGTTCATAACTGATGGTATTGTCTGGAAGGATATCGGCTGGGCGAACGATCCCTGTTATGGTGAGAAACCGGAGTTCGGAGTTGACCAGCACTTCCTGCGATCCAGAAATGACCAAATTGCCATTTGGCAGCACTTCCCGAACGAGCGCCGCGACACGCACATTGATGGACTCGGACCGGCTGACGCCGCCATTGCCGTTGAATACTGTATCGCTTTCAAGCGAAGCGTTGGCATTTGCAGAAGTTCCGGCGCCAGCGATATCAAAGGCTCCAGCCAACCCGAGAGACTTCGATCCGGTGCGCTTTCGGTTTGAACGGTTGGAAAGCTGGGCGCTGTCGTTGATCGAAATTTGAACAGTCAAAATATCACCGGTATTGATGGCGCGTTTGCTCAGGAAAAGGTTGGCTGAGCGGTCTGACCACGTGGAGCGCGAATTGATCGCTTGTGCTGGAAATGAGTTTTCTGGGGCGCGCTCGACCGGCAGGGCGGCCATTGTATCGGTGGGCGAAAGTTGCGGCGTTGCAGTCACGCTCTTCAAAGTCGACGTGCACGCCTGCAGTAGGATGCAAAGCACCGCGCCGCCAAGAACTTGAACCGACCGCAGGGTCATGACGGATCATCCTGCCGCGCCGATGCGGCCATGACGGCAGTGATTGCAGCTGCATTCTTTTCATCCATTTCGTTGAGGATGGGACTGGCCTGCCGGGGCGGGATCGCCAGCAAAAGCGATGCGGCCAGATTGATATCCAACTGTTGAAGGCGCGCGGCTGAAGCTTCCGGCCGCATATTCGCATAAATTTCAACGATCTTTGCGGTCGCCAGTTTTGCAAACTCCTCGCGGCGCGTGACCCATCCTTGAAATTCTGCCGATTTTGTCTGCGCTATCTCGATACGCGCCTGCAATTCATCGAGCAGCAGATTTATCTCCTGCATTTTATTGGCATATCGAAGCTCACGTGCGTCATCGACGATGGCTTTGCAGTAATCTCCATACTTCTCATACTTTGCTGCCATTTCGCTGGTGATCTTGAGGTCGGCGGCGGGTGTCAGTGCGGCGGGATGCTCAATCACATGCGGCTGCGCTACCTCCGCTCCGGACGCTGCATTGCAAGCAAAGGCAACCCAGATTGCCACGCCAATGCGCCAGCGGAACCGCGGGTTACTGAAGCACGAGTTCGGCATTCAGCGCTCCTGCACTCTTGATTGCCTGAAGGATGGCAATTGTATCAGCTGGCTTTGCGCCCAATCGGTTAAGACCATCAATCAGGGTCTGAAGATCGACGCCTTCAATAAGTGAAAGTGAGCTTGGCTCACCGCCAACGTCGATGACGGTCGCGGGCACAACGGTTGTCTCGCCTTTTGAGAAGGGCTCAGGCTGCGAGACTGTAGGAACTTCAGTTATGCGCACATTGAGCGCGCCATGCGAAACTGCGACCGTGGAAACGCGAACATTTTCGCCGATGACAATTGTCCCCGTGCGCTCGTCAACCAGAACGCGCGCTGGTATTTCTGTCTCGACTGGCAGAGTCTCAAGTTGCGCAATAAACCGCGCCGCTGAAACTTTCAGCGGCTTTTTGACAGTTACCGCGCGGGCATCGATTTCACTGGCCAGCGCAACACCATAGGTACCCTTGGTGAATGTATTGATCGCATCGGTGATGGCAACGGCGGTGGTGAAATCGGGATTGTGGAGCAGAAAAAGCAATTCGGCTTCATCAGTTGAAAGTTGGTGCACCTCCCGCTCGACGATTGCGCCGTTCGGCACCCGGCCGACGGTCGGCACGCCTTGTGTTACCTGCTCGGCTTGCCCAGTTGCCTGAAACCCTGAAACGATCAATCCGCCTTGGGCAACAGCATAGATTTGATTGTTTGCCGCACGCAGCGGGGTTTCGATCAAAGTGCCGCCTGCAAGCGATGTCGCGTCGCCGAGCGAGGACACGTTCACATCAATTCTTGTGCCCGCGCGCGCAAACGGAGGCAGTGTTGCAGTCACGATAACAGCTGCGACATTGCGTGTTCGTGCCTTGCCAGTTTCGGAACCGATCCCCAGATTGTCCAGCATGGCACGTACTGATTGCTCGGTGAAAGGCGAATTGCGCAAACCATCGCCAGTGCCTTGGACGCCAATGACGAGACCATAGCCGATCAGCTGATTGTCCCGGGCGTTTTGTACAAATGCGATATCCTTGATCCGCGACGCGGCTTCAACTGGCGAACCCGCGATGGTGAGCATCAAGACAAGCAGCAAACGGGTCATTGGCCGCCTGCCAAGACAATGCCGTCCGCTTGCGCTGTCCCTTGAATGAGCCTGTTGTTCAAACGCGTCTTGACAGTGACCGGTTCACCAAATGCCGCATTGTCCATGGCATTGCCAACAACAGAAATAGTCAACGGCCCCGAACGAAACATGACCATGACTTCGGCCCCTTGCTTGATAACAGGCGGCAGGCGGACCCAATCAGGGTAGATCAACTGATTGGGCAGAAGCGTCTTCCCGGCAATCTTGCCAATCACTGATGCCTGGTCTGTCAGGAAGCCCGGCTCGCACGTGTTGCAGCCTGCAAACGAAATGCTCGCCACTTCGTTTGGCGCAACTTTTTGGCCGGGGTAGACTGTTTTCGTCACAACGACAGCAAAGTCGGTGACATCGGCTGCCATCGCCAGACTGCCAAAGGCTACCCAGACCGGGGCAAGCCAAACCGTGATCTTGCGCGTGCTCATCTCAAACCTTTCGAGACGACGCCTGACATTTCGTCTGCCGCCTGAATGACCTTGGAATTCATCTCGTAGCTTCGCTGCGCGGCAATCAGCTCGGTAATCTCTTTGACCGGATCAACATTGCTGTCTTCAAGATAACCTTGCCGCATTGTGGCAAACCCCGGCTCGCCAGGTGCCCCCAAGGTTGGCGCGCCTGATGCTGCGCTTTGTGCAAACAGGCTGCCCCCGGTTGGGATCAGGCCGGCGTCATTGGCAAATACAGCGAGCGTCAGCTGTCCCAAATCATCGAGCTCAGTCTGCCCTTCCACCCGCGCAAAAACCTGTCCGGTTTCATTAATGATTACTTCAACAGCGTTGGTCGGGATCGTGATCGCGGGAGAAATGCCATGGCCTTCTGTCGTGACGAGCTGTCCGGACGCGTTTGTATTGAACGCGCCTGAGCGGGAGTAGAGTGTTTCGCCGTTTGGCACTGTCACTTGGAACCAGCCGCTGCCAGTCAGGGCGACATCCAGTTGATTGCCGGTATCTGTCAGTGAGCCTTGGGTATTAATGCTGCGAATGGCGGCAGTCCGGACACCAAGGCCAACATGACTGCCTTCGGGAATGAGATCCTGATTGGACCGCGAGGGAACGCCTTTTGCCCGCTCCGATTGGTAGATGAGATCGGTGAACTCGGCGCGCGCGCGCTTGAAGCCGGTCGTGTTAATATTGGCAATATTGTTGGCAATGACATCCAGGTTCGTCTGCTGGGCGTTCATGCCGGTGGCTGCAATCGAAAGCGCACGCATCAAAATCTCCTAAATAGACATCCGGCTCAGCTCGAGATAGGCGCTGACAATTTTGTCGCGTACCGCAATGCTGACTTGCAGGGTTTGTTCCGCAGCCATGACTGCGGAGGCGACTTCGCGAATGGAGGCATTTGCCGTCAACGCCTGAACCGACAGGCTCTCTGCGGATTTCATGTTATTGATGGCGTCCAATCCGGCATTCGACAACATTTGAGTGAAGCTTGCCGCATCAGCGCCAATCGACTTGAGCGGCTCGCTAAGCTTGGTGATACCAGTCGGCGCAACTGCGCCAGTCGAAAGCACATTCATGACGACCTCATGAGGTCTATGGTCATCGAGATCAGGTCTTTGGTTTGCTTGATGACCTGCAAATTGGCTTCGTAAGATCGATTGGCTTCGCGCATGTCGGCCATTTCGATGATCGGATTGACGTTGGGCCGCAGTACATTTCCGTCCGGGCCCGCATCGGGATTGGATGGATCAAATTCAATCTCGAAATCTGACGGATCTCGCGAAATTTTGGAAACTGAGACCAGGCTCGCGCCACTCGCGCGGTCAACTACTTCAGCAAAACTGACTGTCTTTCTACGATACGGGTCACCGCCCTCGATGCGTGATGTCGAATTTTCATTGGCCAGATTTTCTGCGGCAACACGGATGCGCATGGATTGCGAGGTCAGGCCCGAATTGGCAATCCGCAAGGAAGAAGCAAGCATATCCATGGTCAACCCTTTGCTGCGCTCAGGATCATGCGGTTGAATGCTTTGACGATTGACGTGTTGATCTCAAAGTCGCGGCGCACCTCAAGAGATTGGATCAGTTCATTTTCCAGCGAGACGGGCGCGTTGTCAGGATTGTTCTTTTTTTGAATCACAATATCGGACGTGCTGCCTGCGCTGCCCGGTCCGATATGCCGCGCGTTGGTTTTCGCTAGCGTCATCGCGCTCATGGCCATCGCGCTTCTGAAATCGCCAACCTGCTTGGCGACATAGCCCGGTGTATTAATATGGGCTATGTTCTCAGCGACAGTCTGCTGCCGAACGGTCAGCCAATGCCCGTGCCGGTCAGCAAGTCCAAACAGTCCGACAGTTTGCATACCACCACCTTTGTTGCCACAGGACTATGGGCATCAGCTTGCGTGTGGCTTGCCGGCGGACAAGTTGGCGGTCATCGCAGGATTTCAGGCTCTTCTGCCACAGCTTCGTAAACGCTGCCGACCTTCTTGAAGCCTTCTATAATTTTGCCATCAGGCAAGCGATCGCCAATGCGCAGAACGACAATTTTTCCATTGTGGTTTGCAAGTGCGCGCGTAGGCGTGGCGGAGAAAATCGCCAAACCCGTTTCAGTTTCCGCAGGTTCGATTTGGTCAGAGCCAACACGCGACGCTTTTTCCCTGACGGCCGGTGCAATCGAACCTGTTGTCATCTGATCAAGCAGTAACCGTGGCCGCAGGATCGCGTTTTCAAGCTGGTCGCGTCGAATGGCTGCCTGTGCCGCCAAATCCTTCTTTCGATCAAGTTCGCCAGAAAACTGCATTTGCGGCGGTCCAAACGCATCGCGATGGAAATGCACATAAAACGGAAATGCACCGCATGTTGCAGCCAACATCCAAAGGCACGATGCCAAGACAGTGTCGGCAAGAGCCCAACGATCAGTCCGGCGCATGGCTTTTTGCCTCTTGAACGGAGTGTGGCGCAGTTTCTCCTTTAAGGAATCTGAGGAGTTCAGAGAATGCATCTACCGCTTTCGGATCGTGCGGAGATTGGTTCATGGCAGCATAAATGGCCGGAACGGTTGCCACCGCCTTGTCGAGATGCTCATCAGCGCCTGGCTGCCAAGATCCCAAAAGACGCAGGTCGACGGTTTCTTCGTACCGGGCAATTAACGCTTTCATTTGCTGCACGAGAACGCGTTGTTCCTGGCTCCAAGACACCGGTGCCAACCGGGAGATCGATGACAGCAAATTGATAGGGGGATATCGCCCTTGGTTGGCGATTTCCCGGTCAAGGATAATGTGCCCGTCCAGAATCCCGCGCACGGCATCCGATATCGGTTCGTTATGGTCGTCACCATCGACCAGCACAGTGACGATAGCGGTTGTTGTGCCTGAACCTGGCAACCCGGGCCCTGCCGCTTCCAATAGCTTGGGCAACTCGGCAAACACGGCAGCCGGATATCCGCGCAGCACCGGCGGCTCGCCCGAAGCGCTGGCAATTTCGCGCGTTGCATGGGCAAAGCGGGTGACCGAATCCATAAGAAGCAAAACGTTGCGCCCTTGTGCGCGGAAATGGCTGGCTGCCTGAATGGCAAGCTTTGGCGCGGTAATGCGCATGAGCGCGCTTTCATCGCTCGTGGCGACAATGGCGACGGTTTTTGCGCGCGCGGCTTCGCCAATTGAATCGTCGAGAAACTCCAGAACCTCCCGGCCCCGCTCTCCAACCAGGGCAACAACGACGCAGTCGAAGGAACCGCTATTCGTAAGCATTCCAAGAAGTGTTGATTTGCCTACGCCAGATCCAGCGAAAATCCCCATTCTTTGGCCAAAGCAAAGGGGCGTGAAGATGTCGATTGCCCGTATCCCCGTCTTGAGCGGACGATTGACCCTTTGTCTGCCCATCACGGGTGGTATGCCTTGCCTTGTTTTGCCTCCAATTGAATCGCCGCGCAGCGGTCCCTTGCCGTCGATTGGCCGCGCCAGTGGATCGAGAACTCTGCCCAGCCAGCAGTCAAAATCATGATCGCGATCTGCAGACGAGATGTAAACTGGGTCGCCAATTCTCATGCCGTGAGTAGTGGAAAATGGGGCGGCTACCAAGCAGTCGCTCGTAACCGTGAGAACCGTCGCGAACTCAGCTCCGGCTGCACTTTCATATTCCAGCCTGTCATGGACAGAGACATGTTCCTGAAGGCCTGAAGCACGGAAAAAATCGGGTCCGATCTCAATAATGCGACCGCCGCGCTTTAACAGTTTCTCTGGATTGCGCAGGGTTGCGGAAAGGACGGCCAGCCGCTCCAGTTCGCGTAGAGACATTACTTGCCGCCAAGCATGCGGATGAGCTCGGAAACGGACGCTTCGCTTTGTTGCATCAGGCCACTGACTTCTTCAAAGTTCCGCTGAACGGAAATAAGGGTCGTGATCTGTTTGACTGCATTGACATTGGAGCGTTCGACAAACCCTTGCTGCACACTGAAATCAGTCCGGTCGACCGCAGCCGTTGCGGCAGACTGCGGCAATATCGCGAGTCCGGCAACGCGGCTGTTTTCTTGGGGCGTAGGCGCATCGAAGACACCGATGCTGCCAATGATTGTATTGTTTTGATAGAGAATGCCGCCCGCATCAGCATGGACCGGACCATTGGCGCGGCTGATCTGGACGGGGGATTCGCCTTGATCCAACACCGGATAGCCTTCAACAGTTGACAAGATACCGTCTGTGCCAATGCTAAACCGGCCATCGCGTGTGACAGCATTGCCCGCAGGCGTATGGACCTGAAACCAGCCTTCGCCATTGATGGCAAAATCCAGATCATTTCCGGTCAGATCGATCGCGCCCTGCTGTCCCGAAAGAGCGCCTTCCACCGGATGGACGAACGAGACATCGATCGCTGGCTTTCGGTCCACCAACTCGCCAAACCGAATTTGCGTCTCACGAAATCCGACAGTGTTTACGTTGGCGACATTATCGGCAAGTGACGCCAACCGTTTCTCGGCAGCCATTTGCGAAGACAGTGCAACATAAATTCCGGTTTCCATTTATCGTCTTGCCCTTGCGTTTGTCAGAGCTGCCAAAGACGCTTCCGTCAAACCGCCGGATGAGCTAGCGGAAAAAAGCGCTGTTATGAGTGAAGACGACTGCGACGGTCTGCTGACATCCCACAATGCAGAAAAGCGTTCTACAAACTTTCTCAACTTGGCAGGCGAGGCGAAGTCTTCAACTTTGATGCGGGTTTCCAGGAACGAAATCTGCTTGTCGATATCGTATAGTGAGAAGCTATCGGGCAGCGAGAGCGCGGTGCGTACGACCTGTATCAGTGCTCTGTCGGCCAGGATTTCTGTTACATTTTCCAGCTTTGGCGCGGCCCTTTCAAAATAGAGCGCCAGCCTGACACCCTCATTTCTTGCTCCCGCCTGAGCTTCCAGCGTCTGGCGCAGATACTTGTCGACAACCCCGGTTTGCGCTGCGCCAAACGCAGTCGTTGCCGCGCCATAACGCTTGAAATCGAAAGCCTTGGCAAAATCAAGATAGCGCTGGTCTGTGAGTTGGTTGGCAAACGCCTCGGGCAGGTCGGTTCCATCCTTCAAGAGCTTGCGGACAAATCCTTTCGCATAGGTCATGTCGCCAAGCCCGAATGCTGTCATGGCGTAGGTCAGCAGACGTCGGTCGGATACGAACTCTTCCGCCGTTTTGATTTGCCCGATTTTCTCCAGGTAATAGTCGGTTGCGCGCGAAACCGTTGGCTGCCGCTTTATGGCTTCGATAGATCGGGCCGTGTCCCGCGCGATGGTCAAATAGTCTGAATAGGTGGTGTTCATGAGTTTTGTCCCGCCCCTTTGTGTAACCAGTCTCGCTTGCGCGGGGCTTTCGCAGGCTTCGGGCAAGTTTCAGGCAAGCGCGAGCGCATAGCCAAAGCCAAGTCACTGATTTGCGGGTCGGCACTGAATGGGAATTATCATCGGGCTCATTGTTACGCTTGGCTGTGTGCTCGGCGGCTACATGGCCATGGGCGGGCATATTGATGTCCTTTTCCAGCCTTGGGAATTTGTCATCATCGGCGGAGCGTCAGTGGGCACATTTCTGGTCGCCAATCCCATGGCTGTGGTCAAGGATTCAGGAAAAGGCTTGATTGAGGCGCTCAAAAACGCCGTGCCGCACGAAAGCGACTATTTGGAATTGCTGGGCCTGATTTACAGCCTGCTCAAAGCGCTCAAGGAGCGCCCCAAAAACGAAGTTGAAGCCCATATCGACAACCCCGAGGAGTCAGTGATTTTCCAAGCCTATCCGCATGTGCTCAATCACGAGAGCCTTCGCAATTTCATCTGCGACTACTGCCGTCTCATCATGGTTGGCAATGCCAGGCCGCACGAAGTGGAAGCACTCATGGAAGAAGAAATCCACACAATAAGGCATGACAAACTCAAGGCCTATCATGCACTGCAAGCCATCAGTGACGGCTTGCCCGCGCTTGGAATTGTTGCGGCTGTTCTTGGCGTGATCAAAGCAATGGGAAAGATCGACGCGTCCCCGGAAGTGCTCGGCGGATTGATCGGCGCCGCGTTGGTGGGAACCTTTTTCGGCATCTTCATGTCCTATTCCGTGATTGGCCCGCTGGCGACGAAGATCAAAGTCGTGCGCGAAAAGAATCTGCGCCAATACTTTGTCGCTAAACAGGCCTTGATCGCCCACATGAACGGATCCGTGCCGCAGATTGCCCTCGAATTTGGACGAAAGGCGATATCGGCTTACGACCGGCCGTCGCTGGACATCGTTGAAAACGCAACGATGAATGTCGGTGCCTGATGCTGGAAACGGAGGAAATTACCCAATTGCAAGAGCGGCTGAAAATGCTGCTCCCTGACCGGGATTCAGGAATTGTTGATGCACCGGAAGTCGTTTCCAGAGAAAAGGCCGAGGCGCTCGAAACGGCGCTAAACCAGGCTTTTGCGTCTTATGACTTTCTGACCGTGTTCAAGTTCTTGCCGCAAACGGGACGGACTCAGCCAAGCTTTTCAAGTGATAGTCGAATCTTGATTTCCTACCGTCTGCCGAAAGACGAAGGAATGCTTTTCGTCTCCATGCCCAATCAGTTTGTCAGATCCTCCCTGGCTTCGGCGTTGGGAGCAGAGGGCAACGCTCCGGCAGCCAATAGACACAACTCGCTTTCACCGGTTGAACTTCGCTTTGCCAGCGCATTGTCGCATTCGCTGCTGCCCTTTGTCGAGGTTATCACTGGCGCAGGCGTGGAGCTGGAACGTGTCGGATCAACGGTCAAGGACACGAACGCACTGACGGGAAAAGAATTCGCAAATCTCCAATTTTCAACGACATGGCAAGGCGCAGACACGATGTTTGCAATCGCTGCGCCCGCCCGGCTTCTGGAGAAGCCTGCTGGAACTAAAAAGATCCTTCAAAAGCATGCTCTAGCCAATGTTATGTCCAATGTGGTTGTCAAGCCGGAGGTCCGGATTCGGTTGCAGGACACAACTTTGAATGAACTGGCAAGGCTTAAGCCCGGCGATGTTATTGGCTTGCACGCCAACTCGCCGTGTGTGGCTCGCGTGCTTGTCGAAGGGAAAGAAATCATGTCCGGCCAGATTGGCCGCATTGGCAATCATTATTCATTTCGGCTCAACAGCAGAACCACCGGACCGATACGCCAGTCCAGCACGTCACCAGCGACAGGCGTTCATCCTGGGGGCCAATCATGAAGACATCGGTCACAAACATGGCAAGTGAAAATGGTGCAAGCTTCGAGCTGCGAAGTTCTGAACTGGAACTCGACAAAGCTATAGAAAACCTTCGCGGTATCGTCGAAACTGGCCGAATTGAACCACACGAGACGATATCTTTCGCGCAATCAAGCGACCAGAAGGCCTTTATGGAAATCCCTGTCGAACTTCATGCAGTCTTTGGCACCGCGCAAATGAGCGTCGGTCACCTTTCCGCATTGACTGCTGGATCGACAATCGAACTGGAAAGCCGAGTCGGCGACCCGATCGACATCATGGTCAACGGTTTGAAAATTGCACGTGGCGAAATGATATTGCTCGATGATAGCCGGGACCGGTTTGGGTTTCGGATCACTGAAATCTTGCGCTGAGAATTCCGATGGCAGATCCTGTTTTTCCCCGCGCCACTTATGCTCCGCCACAAAAAGCTGTAGCGCTGCTGATAGCCATGGGTCAGCCAAACGCATCCGCGCTGCTCGAGCGATTGACTACAGCAGAGACCGAAACGTTGATGAGCACCTCCAGGAAGATGCGTGCGGTTTCGCACGATGATCTGGTGGCAATTGTCGAGGATTTCGAACGCGCCTTTGCAAAAGGCGCATCTATCATCAATACACAAACCGAATTTCAGACACTTGTCTTGCAAAATGGCAAAAATGCCGGCTTGCCGCCATCAAATCCCGCTGAGACTGGGACTCAGATTGCCGCCGGGATGTCGGCATGGGAGGCTATTGAGGGCGCATCGACTGACGAAATTCTTGAATTCCTTGCCAACGAAAGCCCGCAAGTTGCCGCCTATGTGCTCACCCGAATGTCCGGCGAAAAAACCGGCAGCATACTGCAGGCAATTAATCCGGCGGAGAGGGCGGAAGTGTTCAGAGAAATGGCAACAATGCGGGATGCCGTATCGCCTGCCATTGAAGCCATTGAAGACGCCGTCACAATCTTTTTCGCAGAGAAACAAGCGAACAACAATTTCGAGAAAATCGCAAACCTGGCAAAAATTCTCAATTCAATTGACCGTGAAACAGCTGACAGTGCAATCGCATCGCTTATGGATAAAATCACCGAAAAGGAAATCGCCTATCTCAAGTCGATGATGTTTCGCTTTGAGGACGTTGTGAAACTTGAGGCCGCAGTTCGATCGGCGATTTTTGACTCGGTGAATGCAGACACGCTCACCATGGCCCTCAGACAGGCTGATGAAGATCTGAGAGAGGCTATACTGTCTGCAATCAGCCAGCGTACGAGGCGGATAATCGAAAATGACTTGAAGGCAGACATAAAAGTGAACAGCGCAACAGTCAGGGCGGCGCAAATGTCGATTGTGGCAACAGTCATGCGGCTCTCGGCCCAGGGAAATTTCCAATTGCCTTCTGCCGAGTTGGAGGCAGCCTGAGATAGCTGACGAACGCGATGTCCGACGTAGACCAGGAATCGAAAACCGAAGACCCGACTGACAAACGCAGGACGGATTTCCGGGAAGAAGGCAAGACCGCATTCTCGCGGGAATTGGCAGTCTTCGTCAGCTTTCTGGTGATCGCTCTTTATCTTTCATACTATGTGGAAAGCGACGTTTATCAATTCGGCGAACTATTTGGTTCTTCAACCGGATGGACAGCGGCAAGGGAAATATCGCCGCCTGCCTTTTTGAATTTGGTCAAGGAACTTGGATTGGCTGTTGCAACAATTCTAGCGCCGTTTGTTGTCGCTTTGACGGTCGGCTCGCTGTTTGGCTCGGTACAAAGTTTCCCGCGCATTGTTGCCAAACGGATCACACCTGAGTGGTCCCGTATTTCGCCGATGGCTGGATTGAAGCGCTTGTTGTCGGCAAACAACGGATTTGAATTCCTGAAATCTCTGGCCAAACTTGCGTTGGCATTGCTGGTCATTTCGTTCGCCTCGGTTTTGATTGTGCAGGATTTGGTTGTGACGGTTTACAAGGAAGATGCCGTCTCCGCGCAATCGATCATCGCAACAGCCAAACCGACGGCGTGGCTGTTCTGCACGATTGCCGGCGGCATCGCTGTCGCTGATTTTGCATGGCAACGGCGCAGTTGGCTTATGAGCTTGAAAATGACACGTCAGGAGGTCAAGGACGAATTCAAACAAGCCGACGGTGATCCTGTTGTCAAAGCGCGTATGCGCGCGATTGCACGTGATAAATCCCGCAAGCGGATGATGCAGGCGGTTCCCACAGCCACGCTGATCATCGCCAACCCGACGCATATTTGCGTTGCGCTCAGATATGACAGCGAGCGCGACGCTGCGCCCGTCGTGGTGGCAACGGGCGCTGACTTGATTGCACACAGGATCCGAGCGATCGCAGAAGAAAACGGAGTACCCGTTTTTGAACGCATTGACCTGGCGCGGGCGCTTTACCGTTCGGTCAAAGTCAACCAGATCATCCCGATTCAGTTTTATGCTGCGTTGGCAGAATTGATCCGCCTAATAAACTCCAAAACCCGGTAGGGCGGGACCGGGGATTTCCTGACAGTCTGTCTTGATGCTTGAACCGCTCAATCCTGATTATTGCCTGAAGAGCGCCAGAATGTTTTGAGCCGAGGAGTTGGCAATCGACAGTGCTTGAATTCCAAGCTGCTGCTGCGTTTGAAGCGCTTGCAGTCGTGTGGATTCAGCCGAGATATCTGCGTCGACCAATGTGCCAATGCCTACTTCGATCGTGTCCAGCAGGACTTTGACAAAGTCAGTCTGCATGGAAATGCGCTTCTTGATCGCGCCGGCATTTGATGCCGAAGAAGTCAACTCCGCCAGCTTTGCGTCTACTTGTGAAATCATATCGTCAAGATCAGCGGAATCGAGGCCCGCAGCAGACACGTCCAGCGTCGAAAGCGATACGGTCACCGCGCCCGCGCCTGTAGTGGTGAAAACAGAATCCGCAATTCCCGACTGATCTGCGGCGTCAAACAACTCCAAATTGGCCGTGTCAATATCGATGGTTTCTATTTGCACACCAGTTGCCGTCCTGTTGAAAGAGGCAACGATGGACTTCACTTGCGAATAAGACGCGCTCGCTGAATCGACGGAAAGCCAATTTTCGCCTGAGAACGAAGCTGAAGAGGCAATAGCCATCAGTTGCCCTTGCAGTGACACGATTTCATCTTGAATTTTGGAACTGTCGACGCCCGGCTCGCGCGCCGCCACGATCCTGGATTTGATTTCATCGACGACTTTGATCGCGCTGTTCAGCGCGGTGTAAGTCACTTCAATCTTTGCAGCGCCAAGCCCGAGTGCATCCTGAACGGTCGTCAGCGCCTTGTGGTCTGAGCGCATGGTCGTGGCAATGGCCCAATAGGCAGCATTGTCCTTTGCCTCGGAAATCTTGTAACCGGTGGATATCTTCGCCTGAACCTTCTCCAGCTCCACATTGGTATCCTGCAACGTGCGAAGCGCAACCATTGCCGCCGTATTTGTACGAATGCTGTCCATGTTTGGTCCTCACATTATGATCGTTAAACTCAAAACGCATAATTTTGACAAATAGATTTCTCCTAAAGTCTCAAATCAAAACTAAAATCAATAACATCTAGATTTCTTACCAGATTAACGTTAATCCTATCTTTTATCGCATTTTGAATTGCCGATTTATATTTTGATGGATTGTCATTTTTGCTACTTTTCAATTCTTCATAAGAGATATTCCGTCTGAACATGAAATCACTGGCGTGATAGGTGACTTCTGCAATGCGACTGGTATCTGCGATCTCTACCTCCAACCGGAACGATAGATAGCCTTTGACCATCCCGCTTTCGAAGACTGAAACGCTGATGAACTCCGATTTGACCGTCTCATAGGAAACCTCCGGTTCATCCAGCTCCGGTTTTTTTTCGAGCATCTTCATGACCGGTCCGACGCTCATAAACCCGATACAGACAAAGACCGTTGCGACAAGGATTGGCAGTAGAATGTTTTTCATTGCCAAATCCCGTTCGCAAATCAGCGCAATGCGTCGTCACAGTCGATTTCATAGCTTGTGCGAACCTGATGTAAGATTCTTGGCAAAAATACAACAATAAGTTGAGTAAAACCAATAGGCTAAAATTAGTAATTGCAGCGCAGAGTCTGCACGCATTACCAAAGGGTTAACGCGGCATCTTCTGATTCGGGGCAACCATGATCGTCTTCATCGATGAACGAAATTTGGTCACAGACAGTTACAAGACACAACTGGAGCGAGAGGGCTTTCCTGTCCTCACCTTTCGACCGTCACAATTCAAACAGTGGGCGAATGACACTTCTGAGCGCGATTTCGAGCAGGTTGGCGCTTGCCTTGTCGGCAGTCTTTGCGCCGACAGCATCACGCCGAAATATCTGCGCGAATGCACCAATGCGCCGTTGATCGCCTTGTCCGAGCACAGCTCGCTTGAAAGCACGTTGCGTCTGTTCGACAGCGGATTTGATGACGTTGTCAAAAAGCCAGTTCATATCCGAGAAATCCTGGCGCGCATTTCGGTGATACGCCGACGAAACAAAGCAACCAGTGTTGACGATTTCACCAGTTCGCGCCTGCGTATTTTCCTCGATGGCCGCGATCCGGAAATTGATGGCACAGTGTTTGAGCTGCCGCGCCGGGAGCGCCGAATACTGGAGTTTCTCTTTTCGATTGGTGGCCGGCGCGTCACCAAAGGGCAATTGTTTGACGCGGTTTACGGAATATTTGACGAAGAAATTGATGAAAACGTCATCGAAAGTCATGTCAGCAAATTGCGCAAAAAGCTGCGTGAGCGGCTTGGCTTTGAAGTTATCGATTCCAAGCGCTTTCTTGGATATCGGATCAATATGGAAGCTCTGACGCACAAGCTTGTCGCGTGAAAATGGCATGCAGGCCTGACGAACGGTCCGCACAAGCTTGGCCAAATAGTCTTGAATGGCAGCTGCAGAGGACCAAGTCATGAGCATATACGGAATGATGCGGACAAGTATTTCCGGCATGGCAGCCCAATCGCATAGATTGACTGCTGTTTCGGACAATATCGCAAACGCCGACACGACGGGGTACAAGCGCTCTTCTGTCGAGTTTACGACACTCGTGCTTCCGGATGGCTCGGGAAGTGCCGGATCTGCAAATCTCTACGAATCCGGATCCGTCGTGCCACATTTGCGGCGCTCGATTGCAGAGCAAGGTTCGCTGCGCTTCACCACATCATCTACAGATCTTGCGATCGACGGCAAAGGCTTTTTCGTCGTCAAGGATGAAAGCGGCACGCCGCTTCTCACCCGGTCTGGATCCTTTGTCGCTGACAGCAACGGATTTCTCTACAACAGCGCCGGCCACTACTTGCAGGGTTATCCGATCGTCGACGGTCAAGTCCAGAACGTGGTCAACGGTTTCGGCGGGCTGGAAAATATCAGCACACGTCTTCTTGATCTGGTTGCCTCGCCGAGCACACAAGGCAATTTCAAGGCTAATTTTCCTGCTGGCGCAGCCGTAATCTCTGGCGCGACGCCTTCGGCAAATACCGCTGCAGCAACCTATACGCAGAAGTCTTCGCTGACCGTTTACGACAATCTGGGCGGTGCGAAAGTCATGGATATCTACATGACGAAAACCGCTGCCAACACTTGGGAAGTCGCTGTTTACGATCAGTCGGCTGCTGCTGCGCCAGGGGCGCCGTTTCCCTATGCAAGCGGGCCTTTGGCTGTCGACACGCTGACATTCTCGCCCGCTGACGGCAAATTGGCAACGACGTCGCCTGCCGGTCTTTCAATAGCAATTCCTGGAGGCGCGACATTCGCGCTCGACCTTTCGGGTACAACACAGCTTGGCACCGGTTTTGTCATCGCTGACGCCAGTGTCAACGGCAATGAACCGTCGATGGTTGAGCGCATTGAAATCCGGCGTGATGGAACATTGTATGCCGGCTACAGCAATGGCTCATTTCGTCCCATGTACAAGATCCCGCTCGCCTCCGTGATCAGCCCCAACCAACTCGCTGCCCAATCGGGAACATCCTACGCGCTCAGCGCAGATTCCGGCAGCTTGACGATCGGATTTGTCGGCGAGGGCGGCGTCGGCAGCATCACGTCTTCAGCGCTTGAGCAGTCGAATGTCGACATCGCAGAAGAACTGACAACCATGATTCAGGCGCAGCGCGGTTACACGGCAAATTCCAAGGTGTTTCAAACAGGCTCGGAAGTCACCGAAATCGCGATCAGTCTCAAAAGGTAGGTTGGTGCTTTAGACCAGACATTTCGCGGGTATCCGTACTCTAAATCCAGGTCAAACTATGTCGCTGTCGAGCGTTTTCCAGATTGCCCAAAATTCCTTGGCAAACATGTCACGGCGGACATCCGTCCTGTCGCGAAACGTCAACGATTCCGGCAATGCCGACTATGCAAGGCGCGACCTGCAAACAATCACATCTCTCTACGGCGCCCAAACACTTACAGTCAGACGTTCTGGCGACGAACAGCTGGAAAGGGCGACTTTGTCAGCCTTGACCTCATCATCGGGCAACAATTTGTTGTCGCAGCGCTTGTCGGCGCTCAACGGGAAGCTGACAGGCGACGGAGCAGGTCTTGTCGTTTCCGAAATGTTGACTGTCCTGCACAATAGTTTGCAGACGCTCAGTTCCAATCCGTCCAATGTTGCACTGGCGCAAGCGGCGATCAACGATGCAAACGCACTCGCCGGCTCGATCAAGCTCGCGACGACAGATATACAAGTGGCCCGCACAACAGCTGACCAAGAGATCGGCAATCTGGTCGGTGAATTGAAGTCTTTGCTTGTCGAGTTTGGCGATGCAAACGATGCAATAAAGCATGGCGCTAAAC
>JBAVTG010000175.1:0-6795 GCA_049696015.1 Rhizobiaceae bacterium
GCACAGTCCGCAACCATGCCATTGCCAATGGCATGATGATGCGGGCGGTTTATGACACGATGATCCTGTCGCCGCCGCTGATGTGGACCAAGGAGACCGTGGATATGGCGGTTGGCCGGATCATGAAGGCGCTGGATCTGGCGGAGTTGGATTTGCGGAAATTGTAGTGGCTTTGCGACAGGCTGTTCTGCACCATCATTGATATCGCGTCTGTCCACGGCATGGATCCCAGATATTGCTTCGCAATTCCGGGATGACGAAGTCATGGTACTGTTTTGATGGAAGTTGCCGCTGTTGGCGGACCAAATCTGCGATGACAGTTCACTCACCCCGTATCCGGACCGTTGATCGCATGGAGCGCCAAGCCATGGCATTCGCGCAGGACATCGTCGATCTCGTGGATGGGACGCTGTCGCCAGCCGGGTGGGAGGCCGGGGCGGAAGATGGACAGGCGCATGGGCCGCCACGCGTGCGTGCTTCGAGGCTCACTCCGTTCGCACCTCAGCATGAGGGACTTCAGTGCCGCATCACGCCGCGCCTGAAATCGTGCAAGGCGGCGGGCCTGGCGTGGCAGGTCGGACAAGGCCGAGCGCAGGGCGCGCAGGCGTGCGAACAGCTGCGTGGCGTCGATTGGCAGATCGGGTTGCGCGAGTGGCGACATGTCGAACTCATGATCGTGGACGCTGTCGAAGCCGAAGCGTGGCACGGCGTTGGTGTCAAAGTCTTCGCGGGTGAAAACTTTCAGCGGATCCAACAGGCAGAAGGCCGGGGTTTTGGTGGCTGAGGCTGAAAATGCGGGAAGCCCCTGCGGCGCTAGACGCGGCGGGCGCGGCTTGAGCGCAAGGCCCATTGCGGCGATGAGGATGAGACGGCGCAGGGCGGATTCGGCGGGGCGCAGGATGAGGAGGATGGCGGCGTAGATGTGGCGGGGCAGGCAGACTGGCCCTCTCCGGTCCTGCGGACCGCCTCTCCCGCTCGTGGGAGAGGTTGAAGCGGCGGCGGCCAGCATTGCAAACAACGCGGCAACGATACGCTGAAGCGCATCGCGGTTGCGGGTGATGGCGAGCGGCCAGTCCAAAGGGCTGAGTTCCTGTTAAAAACTGGCGGCAGTATAGGGGTGGGCTGGATGGAGGTGGATAAGATTTCTTTTGACAGTCCCGCGCGCCACCGCGGCCCCTCTCCGGTTTGCTGCGCAAACCACCTCTCCCCAAAGGGGCGAGGTTAAACCCGCGCCGACCTTTTAACCTCGCCCCGGGCAAGGTGGCCCGAAGGGCGGGAGAGGGGTCGAGCGCAGCGAGGCGGTGAGGGAACCCGAAGGGCCGGAGAGGCGAAGTCCGCTTCGCTGTCAGCCTGCTGCTCTTGCCAGCCAGCCGTTCCATTGGCTGGGGTCGCCGTTGAAGACGTTCAAGTCGATTTCGCCTGTGACGCCTTTGGACAGGCCGGTGCCGGAATATTGCCAGAAGACCCATTTGCGGCCCGGATAGACCTTGGAGGGGTGCTGGGCGACGGCGCGGAGCCAGAAGGGGTAGTCCTTGAATGCGCCCTGGAGATTGTCTTCGTAGAAATCGGGTGCGGTGTAGATGATCGGGCGCTGGCCGTAGTGGGCCTCGATCCGGTCCATGAAGGATTTCATTTTCTTCAGGACGGTTTCGCGCGATGGGCGCTTTTTGCAGCTGGATTGGTGGTTGTATTCCACGTCAATGACCGGCGGCAGCGCATTTGCCGATTTTGGCACGTTGCGGATGAACCATTCAGCTTGTTCTGCTCCGGAGCGGCACCAGTAGAAGAAGTGATAGGCGCCGCGCTTGAGCCCGGCCTCATTGGCGGCGCGCCAATTTTTGCGGAACATTGGATCGAGATGATCGCCGCCATCTGTGGCCTTGATAAAGGCGAAGTTGGCGCCCTGGGTGCGCAGCTTTTCCCAATTGATGTTGCCCTGCCAGCGCGAAATGTCGACGCCGTGGACCGGGTATCGCTTGGGCGATGCTTTGCCGAAACTGATAGGGTCGGCGTCGCGGAACTTCGGACCGTGGACGCGGCTCGCAGCGTAGGCGGATGCCTGGATAACGGGCTGCTGCTCTTCAATGATGTGCGGCTTTTTGAGCCTGGGTGGGGCATAGGCAATCTGTTGTTCCGGCGCAGCGAGGAGAGTGTCGACAGCAGTGTCTCTTTCGAGTGGTGCCTGAGTGACGGGCATTCGGGTCACTGCAGCGCGGGCAACAGGCGCTTGTGCGACCGGGGCTTGCAGAATTTCCGCCTCGACTGGAAATTCGGCCGGAGCGACGGCGGCTACGGGTCTTGGCGCACGGGGAATGGAATTGGTTGTTTCCATCGATGGGCGGGGAATTCCCATGCCATCAATCGATGCTGTTGAATTGCATCCGGCAAAGGAAACGCAAGCTGCAAGAGCGCCAAAAACCAATGACAAACGCATGATGACCCGTACGCATTACAACGGGCTTTCAACAGGAACGCCCCAGAACGGCCAGTGTTAACGGTAAATTGCCAACAAAGATTGAATCACTGGATTAACCATGTGTGATCGGCGGACGGCGCCGACAAAAAAGGAAAACCGCGTTTTCCGATTTGGAAAAACGCGGCTTGCCATTCCTACGCTTGGCCTCTCGCAACGCAATACACACGAGAGATACCGCTCCGGTACGCAATACCTGATCCGGAACGTTGACGGCCTTTGCTTGCCGCCCTGCGAACCCTTTTAGACGGACATCGTTACCGTGCGGTTATCGAGAGCTTAAGCATTAGTGAATTGCTCGATTTTTCGCCATTTTTCCAAAAATAGTTTCTGACGCAGCGTTCACAGCGGCTTTCGGGTGAAAAGCTCGATAATCGAGGAAAAATCGCGCCCGCCATTGCCGGAACGGTTGTGAAGGGCAAACAACTGGGTGGCTTGAGCGGCCATTGGCGTTACGGCGCCGACTTCCATTGCAGTCTCCTGCGCCAGCTTCAGGTCTTTAAACATGAGCGCCGAGGCAAAGGCAGCCTTGTAATCATGATTGGCAGGCGATGACGGCGCCGGCCCCGGCACCGGGCAGTGGTGGGCAAGGCTCCAGCACTGGCCCGAGGAGGCGGATGCGACTTCAAACAGCGCTTCTGGCGACAGACCAAGCTGGCTGGCCAAGACAAACGCTTCGGCAACGCCAATCATCGAAACGCCAAGGATGAGGTTGTTGCAGATTTTCGCTGCCTGCCCGGAGCCGGGCCCGCCGCAATGGATGATGGTTGAGCCAACTTTGGCAAGATAGGGATGGGCCATGGCAACGGATTGGTCATGGCCGCCGACCATGACGGTCAACAGACCGTCGGAAGCGATTTCAACATTGCCATTGACCGGCGCATCAACGCTGAAGTGGCCGTAGTCCTCGGCCATGGCATGGGCGCTGCGCGATGAGGCTACGTCGATTGTCGAGCAATCGATGAAGAGACTGCCGGACGACGCCATGGGCGCAAGCTCGCCATAGACCTCCACGACCTGACTGCCCTTGGCCAGCATTGTAATGATGATCTTGGCTTCAATCAGGGCGGCGACGCCGCTTTGGGAGATCTCGACACCATTGGCAGCGGCGATCTCGCGGTTGCGCGCGACAAGGTCAAACCCGATCACCCGATGCCCGGCTTTGACCAGATTTGCGGCCATCGGGTTGCCCATGTTGCCCAGGCCAATGAATGCGATTGTCGCCATAATGTATCCTCCCGTGCGCACTATGAACGATTGGCCGCGATTGTCACGGGCAAGTCTGGTGCTGGCAAACGAACGGGCGATGCGATAACCGGTCATCCATGGCCAAGGCGATCATGCTTCAGGGGACAGGTTCGGATGTCGGCAAGACGGTGCTGGTTGCCGGGCTGTGCCGCCTCGCGCGCATGCGCGGACTGAAGGTCAAGCCATTCAAGCCGCAGAATATGTCCAACAACGCAGCGGTGGCAGCCGATGGCGGCGAGATCGGGCGGGCGCAGTGGCTGCAAGCGCTGGCCTGCGGCGTTGAGCCGTCGGTGCACATGAACCCGGTGCTGCTCAAGCCGCAGTCTGAAACCGGGTCGCAGATCATCGTGCAGGGCAAGGTTGCAGGGTCGGCCAAGGGGCGGGACTATCAGGCGCTGAAACCCAAATTTCTTGCCTCCGTGCTCGACAGTTTTGAAAGGGTTTCGGCGGGCGTGGATCTGGTGATTGTGGAAGGTGCGGGTTCGCCTGCGGAGATCAATCTGCGCGCCGGTGATATTGCCAACATGGGCTTTGCCACAGTGGCTGATGTGCCGGTGGTGCTGGTTGGCGATATTGACCGGGGCGGGGTGATTGCCTCGCTGGTGGGGACGCACGCGATCCTTGCGCCAGAAGACCGGGCGATGATTGCCGGATTTCTGATCAACAAATTCCGCGGCGATGTTTCGTTGTTTGATGATGGTATCAAGGCGGTTCAGGCGTTTACCGGGTGGCATTGCTTTGGCGTGGTGCCATGGCTGGCGGCGGCCGGGCGGTTGCCTGCGGAGGACTCGGTTGCGCTGGAACGGAATTTTGGGGCCATGTCATCGGGCATGCCGGTGATTGCGGTTCTGGGTCTGGAGCGCATTGCCAACTTTGATGATTTTGATCCGCTGCGGCATGATCCATCGCTTGATTTGCGCTTCATCAAGGCGGGCGAGGCGATACCGAGCGATGCGGCGCTGGTGATATTGCCGGGCACGAAATCAACGATCAGCGACCTGGCCGCGCTGCGCAAGAACGAATGGGACAAGCAGTTGGAACGGCATGTCGCGGATGGCGGGCATGTGCTGGGCATCTGCGGCGGCTATCAGATGCTGGGGCGGACAGTTACCGATCCGCTCGGGCTTGAGGGCGGCGCGCGCGAGGCGGCCGGGCTTGGGCTGCTCAATGTCGAGACAGTGATGCAGCCGGAGAAGACGGTGCGCAACAGCAGGGCTGTGTCTTCGTTGTTTGGGTCGGCGCTGGATGCGTATGAAATTCATCTGGGGCATACGCAAGGAGCGGACTGCGTGCGGCCGTTTTCGCAAGTTGACGGGCGAGAAGAAGGGGCGGTTTCGGCGGATGGCAAGGTGGCGGGCACTTATCTGCACGGGTTGTTCAATGCGGATGAGTTTCGGCGCCGGTATCTTGCATCGCTTTCGATAGAGACAGAGCAGGCTGATTATCGACAGTCGGTTGAATTGGCACTTGATGAACTGGCTCTGGAGCTCGACGGGTTGGGAATGGCTGCGCTGTTTGACCATGCGCGCTGAAGCAGGGTCCGGATGCCTACAATCCCGTCGGCCGAACGCCTAAGAGACTAGCCCAAGTCAGGCATTCGTCTGCCCGCATGACGGCGTCTGACGTGCTCATCGAGCGCAAGGATGTTGCGGCGGCCGCGTTGGCCAGCTGCAGGCATTGGATTGCGGGCCATCCTTCATGCAGGCCGAAATGGTAGCCGGCGGAAAAGGCATCGCCTGCGCCGACGGTGCTGCGGATTTCGGCCTTGGGAATGTTAACCGCGCCGGCGGCCACAGGCTGGCCGCCCTTATGCAAGGAAACGGCGCCTTGCGGATGGTGGATGGCGACAGCTTGGCTGACGCCTTTGGCCATCAGGATTTCACAGGCGCGGGCCGCTTCCTGCCACTGGAAGCCGCCATCCTGATCAAGAGTGATGCCCGCCAAGGCGCCCGCCTCATTGTCGTTGACCACGAGGTAATCGAGATGCGGCAGGCAGGGCGCGACCATGCGGGCATTTTCCTGCGGCGCGATGGTCACCATTTCGATGGCCGTCTTGTATCCGGCAGCTTGCGCCTTGGAAAAGAGGGATGGCCATCCAGCGGTTTGGCTGTTGTCGATGGCTGGAAGCAGGCCGGGCGCGCCGGCATAGAATATGCGGGCTGGCGCGGACGTGTTGACGTCGAAATCGGTTGAACGGATCAACGCGTTGGCGCCGGGGCAATAGAAGAAGGTGCGCCGCCCGGTATCCTTGACCACCATGACATGGGTTTGCGGCGAGGCAACGCCGGGCAAGCGGCGCACGGCCGACATATCGAGGCCGCCGTCTTGCGAAATCCTGATGACGGTATCGCCGTAGCTGTCATCGCCGAGCGCGCTTTCAATCATCACCGGAAAGGGCGCGCCAAGTTTCATCAGCGCGCTGGCGCAATTTTGCGGCGGGCCGCCGGGCAGAACTTCAAATGAGGCGATCTGCGCAACGGTGTCCTGTTCGGGCCAGCGGTCGATCAGATAGTTGATGTCAGCTGTCATGGAGCCAAACAACAGGATGCCTTCACGCATTTGTGCCGTGGCCTTCCAGCGCCGGTTCGGTGATCATCAAATCATTGTTGAGCGGCACTTTTGGCGGGATGCGTTTCGTCGATAGTTTGTCATGATAGGCGCGCACGGCCTCCTTTGCCGAAATCGCGCCTTCAATGACCGGGCGGAACAGGGCGATCAAATCCAGCGGCGATTCGGCCAGATTGATCTTGCGGCCAAACAGGGCAACACGCGCGCCATTTTTTTGCGCCTGATGCAACAGCTCAAAGCAATCGCGCGTGGTGCCGGCGGACCCGCCGAGAATGCCAACGACGAGGCCCGGATCATGCGAGACAAGCTCATCCATCGACCGCGCGCCATTATAGGCGATTTTCAGAAACTCCGGGCGCTCGGCGATGGTGACGCCCGCCAGCGCACGGATGATCATGTCATTGACGTAAGGCGGGATGGCTTCGGGCGGCAGATCGCGCGCGGCATTGGGGTTGAAGACTTCGAGGAAGTATTTCATGCCAATGTCAACACAATCGGCACGGTAG
>JBAVTG010000176.1:0-14821 GCA_049696015.1 Rhizobiaceae bacterium
CTCTTGTTGTGGGCGGGTTTAGCGGGAGATTTGGGGAAAGGCGAGGGGGGAGTTTGGCGGAAAATTGCGGGCCCTTGGCGCTGGCCCTCTCCGTCACGGGCTTTGCCCGTGACGCCTCTCCCTGGAGGGGCGAGGTTAAACGCACCGCCTTTTAACCTCGCCCGCTTGCGGGAGAGGTGGCCCGAAGGGCCGGAGAGGGGCTGTGCGACGCCTTGCAATTGGATTTGAAAATACGACCCTTGCCCGTCGCTGGGGCGGCTTGCGGGGATGGCGGGTTGTGACACTCTCATGCATCAGATTCGGCGGAGGGTTGGCGGTGCGGGCAGGCGGGGGGACGGTTGCAGCCAACGCGGCGGCCAAGCGGCGGGCGCTGGTGTTTGCTTCGCTCTATACGCTGGAATCGACCATCCGGGCGCTGGTGGCGAGCGTCATTCCGATCACGGCGTATGAGCTTTTGCAGAGCGAGCAGCGGGTTTCGGTCTTGTACACGCTGGTGTCGATTGTGAGCCTGTGCGGCACCTTGATGGTGCCGATGCTGATCGGGTGGATAGCGCGGCGGCGGGTGTATTTTCTGGGTGTGATCGGCTTTGCGCTTGGCTCGATGCTGATGGCGACCTATTCGATCGAGGGTCTGAGCGCCGGCATGGCGCTGCGTGTGGTGGCCAATTCCTGCGTGTCGGTGGTGCTGTCGCTATACATCATGGACACGATCCCGAAAACCGAGCTGGTGGGCGCGGAATCGGTGCGGCTGACGATGTCGACGTTTGCCTGGGTGATCGGGCCGACGGCGGGCAGCTGGATTTATGCCAATTATGGCCTGGTTGCCGTGCATGGCACGGCGGTGACGGTGGCGGCGCTGCTGCTTGGGCTGTTCTGGTATTACCGGCTGGGCGAAGGCGCGGTGATCCATGCGGCCAAGCAACTGCCGGCCAATCCGCTGAAGAATTTGCACCGGTTTTTCGCCCAGCCAAGGCTGAGGCTGGCATGGCTGATTGCCTTCTCGCGCTCGGCGTTCTGGACGACCTATTTTGTCTACGGGCCGATTTTGCTGGTGGCCTCGGGGCAGGGGAAAATGGCGGGCGGGCTGTTTTTGTCGGCGGGCAACATCATGCTTTTGACGACATTGTTCTGGGCGCGGGCGTCGAAGAAGGCTGGCTTGCGCCGGCTGATTTCGCTGTGCTTTGCGGCGTTGACGCTGTTCTTGCTGGCGGCGGGGTATAGCGGCAGCGATTACCCGCTGGTGACGATTGGCATCCTGCTTGGCGCGACGATCTTTGGCGCGGGGCTGGACGGGATGGGGTCTACGCCGTTTCTGCGGGCAGTGAAGACGCGGGAGCGCCCGGCGATGACCTCGGTTTACCGGACGTTTCTGGATTTCTCCGATCTGGTGCCGCAGCTGATCTTTTCGGTGGTGCTGCTGTATTTCGGGCTTGGCAGCATTTTCGTGGTGCTGGCGTGCCTGACTGGCTTGGCGGCGGTTCTGACCTGGCGCTATTTGCCAAAGGCGATGTGAGCTATTCGCCCGTCGGCAGCCGCATCTTGTAAAGGCCGCGCAGCTCCTCGACCGGGATTGGCTTGGATTTGCGCAGGAGTTCGATCTCGCCGCGCACGGCAAGGCGTTTGGCGGCAAGCTTCAATTGCGCCATGAGCTTGCGCCATTCTTTCTCGTCCTTGCCGGCGATGGAGACTGCGGCGATCTGCGGCGAGACAGGTTTTCCCGGGCCCGCTTTGCGCAGCGAGGCGAGGATTGCTTCTTCGAGTTCAAGTTCACTGGCCATTGTCGGCTCCCGGCAAAAGCGCCGCGCGGGCGCGTGAAAAGAACTGGCGGCGCACGAGCACTGCCAGAATGAAAAGGGTCGAGAAGATGAACACCTGCGGCCCGGCAAACCAGCCGATGAAACCGATGGAGAAGAAGATTGCGCGCAGGCCCGCGTTGAAATGGGTGCCGGCAAGCGTGTTGAACTTGAGCGCTTTGAGCGAGGCTGACGTGACTTCTGCGGTCACCTTTTGCTCGTTGAGGATGAGCGGCACGGCGCCGACCAGAATCGAGCAATAGTTCTGCAGCCGGTAGGACCAGGCAAATTTGAAGAATGCGTAGCAATAGATCATCAAAAGCAGCGCCGCCTTGGTTTCGAACAGCGCGCTGGACGCAGGAATGGAAAACGGCAGGCTGGCCGAGACGGCAATCACCTGATCGGACGCATTCATCAGCGCGAAACAGCCGCCGATGGCAAAGACTGACGTAGAGGCGAAGAAGGCGGTGCCTTGCTGCAGCCCGGCAAGGATCGATGTGTCAATGACCCGCAACTCACGCGTTGCCATGGTGCGCATCCAGTTTTCGCGCTCACGGTTCATCAGCATGTTCAGCGAGGGCTGGCGGATGAGGCTGTTGCCGGTGGCAAAGGCGTAAACCAGCCAGCAGAGCGCAAAAAGCGTCAGCGCCATGCCATCAGTGAGCGAAAACTGTGTCAGATTGAACAAATGGGCCTCCCTGACACTGTCGCACCCGCGCCACGCACAGTCGCGAAACACAATGGACTTTAGCGCCCTTTGAAACAGAATGGCAGCCGCAAGCAAGGATCAATCGATGTTTCTCTCGGTTTTCGACCTTTTCAAGATCGGCATTGGCCCATCCTCGTCGCATACGATGGGGCCGATGGTGGCGGCGCAGCGGTTTTTGGACGAGATCCTCAACGGCGACTGGCCGCGGCCTTACGGTGCAAAAGTTGCGGCAATTACGGTCAGTCTTCACGGTTCGCTTGCCTATACAGGCGTTGGCCATGCCACGGACCGGGCGGTAATCCTCGGCCTTTGCGGCGAGCGGCCGGACATGATGGATATCGAGGGCGCGGACGCGTTGCTTGAAAAGGTGGCGAAGACGAAGACAGTCCAACCGGAAGGGCATCCTGCCTACCGGTTTGATCCGGCGTTTGATCTGGTGTTCGACAAGAAAACGCCGCTGCCGGGCCACGCCAATGGCATGCAGTTTTCGGCGCTGGACCAAGACGGGCGGCTGATGCTGCGCATGCCGTATTTTTCGGTCGGCGGCGGGTTTGTGATGAGCGGCGATGAATTGGCAGCCTCACGCTCGGCGATGCACAAGGCGACCGGGCCCGATGTGCCGTATCCGTTTGCCTCGGCCAAGGCGATGCTGGAGATGGCGAAGAAGTCCGGCCTGTCGATAGCGGCTATGAAACGGGTGAATGAAGAGACCATCATGGGGCGCGAGGCGCTGGATGCAGGGCTGGACCGTGTGTGGGCGGCGATGGACAGCTGCATTTCAAGCGGCATTGCGCGCGACGGCATCATGCCGGGCGGGCTGAAGGTGAAGCGCCGGGCCAAGGCGATCTTCGAGCAATTGAACGCAAGCTGGGGCACGAATGTGCCGAACCCACTGCTCGCAAATGACTGGCTGTCGGTTTATGCCATGGCGGTCAACGAGGAGAATGCCTCTGGCGGACGCATTGTGACCGCGCCGACCAACGGCGCTGCCGGTGTTTTGCCGGCGGTGGTGAAATATTATCTGCGCTTTCACGATGCCAATGACCGGGACGGCATCCGCAATTTTCTGCTGACGGCAGCGGCAATCGGCGGGCTTTTGAAGCACAACGCTTCAATTTCCGGCGCCGAAGTTGGTTGTCAGGGCGAAGTGGGCTCGGCGGCAGCGATGGCTGCGGCGGGTTTGGCGGCGGCGCTGGGCGGCACGCCGGAACAGATTGAAAATGCAGCGGAAATCGCGCTGGAGCATCATCTGGGCATGACCTGCGACCCGATTGCCGGTCTGGTGCAGGTGCCGTGTATCGAACGCAATGCGCTCGGCGCGGTGAAAGCCGTTACGGCAGCGTCGCTGGCGCTGAAGGGCGATGGCAGCCATTTCGTGCCGCTGGATGCCGCGATCGAAACCATGCGCCAGACGGGCAGGGACATGGACGAACGCTACAAGGAAACCAGCCTTGGCGGACTGGCAGTAAATGTCGTGGAGTGTTGAAAAGGCCGCGTGCGTGGCGATTGCCGCAACGGCCTTGCCGCACTAGAACAGGACCATGGCTCTCAACATCATCAAACTGTGTGTCGGCTGCGATTCGATAGAGGATCTGATCGCATGGCGTGAGGAGGACGCGGCGCTGAAACGCAGGCTTGGGTTACCGGTGGAGCAATACCATACGACGCGCATGCGCCCGAAGCGGGAGGCGGACATCCTAGACGGCGGGTCGCTCTATTGGGTGATCAAGGCCAACGTCCAATGCCGCCAAAAGATCTTGGACCTGCGCCCGGTGACTGGCGAGGACGGCATTTCGCGCTGCCAGATCGTGCTTGATCATCACGTTGTGCCGACACAATGGCAGCCGCGCCGGGCGTTTCAGGGATGGCGCTATCTCGACGTGAAAGACGCACCTGCTGATCTGAAAGACGGCCAAAAAAGCCTCTTGGCCATGCCGCGCGCGTTGCGTGAAGAGCTGGCAAGCCTTGGGCTACTCTGACTGTTGCGAAGGCGCGATAGTTGTGCATCTTAACCTTTTAACCATTTTTAACGGAAAAGCTCGCTTTCGAAGCGTATTGTAAGCATCAGGGGTTGAATTCGGCAGTACGTGAGCTTTGTCTTGCGGCGGGGACAAGGAATTGGTTTGATTGGCGCATGTAATCGTCTGCGGCAATGAAAAAGGCGGGTCGGGCAAGTCGACCTTGTCCATGCACATTGCTATCGCTCTGCTTAAAGCCGGCAACACTGTGGCGACGATGGATCTGGATTCGCGCCAGTTGTCGCTGACCCACTATGTCAAAAACCGCCGAGACTGGTCCAAGGCGGCCGGCGTTGGGCTGGACATGCCAACGCACCTCAATGTCGCGCGGCAAGAAGGCGGTCTGGTGATCGCCAACGAGGACGCCGAAGCCCAAGAGATGGCGGACCGGATCGGCGAAGTCGAGCGGACACATGATTTTCTGGTCATCGACACGCCGGGGGCTGATACCTATCTGCAGCGCCTTGCACACAAGATGGCCGATACGCTGGTCACGCCGATCAATGATTCTTTCGTTGATCTGGATGTGATTGCCGAGGTTGAACCCTACAGTGATACCTACAAAAGCTTTTCGCCCTACACCCGCGCCGTCAATCGGGCGCGTGAAGAAAGGCTGAAAACCGAAGGCAAACCAATGGACTGGGTTGTGGTGCGCAACAGGCTGTCGAGCCTGCATTCGTCCCGCAATGAAAGCAAACTGAACCATGCTGTGCTTACGCTGTCACGCGCGCTTGATTTCCGCGTTGCCGACGGTGTCAGCGAGCGGGTGGTGTTTCGCGAGTTTTTCCCGATCGGATTGACCGCCTTGGACGAATTTGACGCCCATGTGCTGGGAACGCCGCCGACCATGTCGCATCTGGCGGCGCGGCAGGAAATCAGGCAGCTGATCGCCAATCTGAAATTGCCGACGCGGGTCGTGCTGTTTGGCCAAGCCTGAACTTCATGTGTTGGTCGGGTCAGGCTTTCGGCAGGCCGTAGGCGTAGCGGACAGCGTGCGTTCCGTAAGGCGTCTTGACGGCAAGCCTGACTTTCACTGGCGGCAATGAGTTGCGCCATGCCCGCGCGCCATGGCTGAGCAGCAATCCGACAAGGTCTCGGGTTTTGAGCTTTGGTTTTCTGCGCGTTTCCGAAAGGCGCATCGCCGCAATGCGCAGCGCGCCAAGCGTCGCAGGATTCCTGGACGGCGCTGCGGGCTTTTCGAGGTTCTGTTCGGTCTTGTCGGCGCGCATCGCGATAACTTTCTAAACTCAGTACAAACCGGCGATCAGTTCCGGCGGCACGTCCCGCCGGTGATGTCTCAATTGTTCAGGGCAAAGCAGCCATACTGCTTGCGCTTGAGCGCTTCGCAGGCGTTCCATGCCTGTTCTTTGCTGTCAAAGCCGCCGAACCGGGCGCGGAAGAGCAAGGCAGAGCCCTTTTTCACTTCCTGGGTGAACGGGCTGACATTGGCGAGCGCCTTGCCGCCGGCAGTCTGCGCCCTGTTCAAAATCTTCATGGCGCCGGCCTGCGAATCTGCGGCGGCGATCTGAATGACCCACGCGCCGTTGCCGCTGGGCGATTCCACCGGGGCGGACGCAGTCTGGATGGGATCGACCGGCTGCACATTGGCTTCGACCTCTTCGGTCACCGAAACGATGGGCCGCTCCGCCGGAGCAGGGACAACGGATGCCACTGCCGGTTCAATCAAGGCTACGACTTTCTTGGCTTCGGGAACCGGAGCCGGATCGGCCAATGCCAGAGCTTCGTCAGAAACGTCCGCCTGCTTGTTCCTGAGCCTTGCAAACAGGCCGCCGGAAGCGCGGTTTGACGCCTTGGGCAGGTATTTCTGGATAAGGCCGGCAACTTCGGCATCACGCGAGCGGCCGGACTTGCCGCCCAGAACGACTGTCACCAGTTTCTTGTTGTTCAGCGATACGGAAGACACAAGGTTGAAACCGGACATGCGTGTGTAGCCGGTTTTGATGCCGTCAACGCCGGCAACGCGGCCAAGCAATTTGTTGTGATTGGCAAGACGCGAGCGGCCATAGGTGAAGGAGCGCACCGAGAAATATTTGTAATATTGCGGAAAATCGGACCGCAAGGCGATGCCGAGAACCGCCATATCGCGCGCCGTGGTGATCTGGCGCGGGTCTGGCAATCCCGATGCATTGTAAAAGCGGGTGTTGCGCATGCCCAGCGCCTGCGCCTTGGCAGTCATCATTTGGGCAAAGCGCGCTTCCGAGCCGCCGATCAATTCGCCCGACGCTGCGGCCGCGTCGTTGGCGGATTTGGTGACAAGGCCGAGAATTGCAGTCTCGACGGTGATCGATGTGCCAGCTTTTGCGCCAAGCTTGGTCGGCGCCATGGATGCTGCATGCTTGGAAATCGGCACGGGCGTCGATTTGCTGATGCGCCCGGCGGACATGGCCTCAAACAACATGTAGAGCGTCATCATCTTGGTGAGGGATGCGGGATGGCGCGGCTCATCGGCGCTGGATCCGTAAAGGACCTTGCCGGTGTTGGCATCCACGACAATTGCCGCGTGTTTGCTGCCTTTGGCAGAGGCCTCTGAGACGATGACAAAACTGGCTGCCAAAGTTGCGGCGAGCACAGTTTTGGACAGGGCAATAGCCCATGACGAAACACGGTTTACCATTTTACTCACGGCAACTCTCTACACAGGCAGGAACGCAACACACGAAAGCAACAGGCGCTTCCGGTAAAACTCTAGGCAAACGTCGTTACCAAAGGGTTAGCCGGGCGGATAAAATGCTGATTTATTGTGTGTGACGCGCCGGAAACGCGCATTGAGCGGATTTGCTTGACCTTCAATCTTGTTTCCGCGCGCAGAGGCCTTAAAATCCACGCATGAGTCACTAGGTATGGAACTGCTTCGCAGACCGCGCGGCAAGATAGAGCCAAGGCAGACATGTTAAGCATTCGCATGCAGGACGAGGATCGCGACGGGCGCGGCACGGGACGGGGAACCGCCGTGATCACGCGCACGAAGCCGAAGGTCAAGAAGCCGAACCTCTACCGTGTGCTGTTGCTGAACGACGACTATACGCCGATGGAGTTTGTCATCATCGTGCTGGAGCGGTTTTTCCAGAAAGACCGCGAAAGCGCCACGCGCATCATGTTGCATGTGCACCAGCACGGCGTGGGCGAATGCGGTGTCTACACGTTTGAAGTCGCGGAAACAAAAGTATCGCAAGTGATGGATTTTGCCCGCGAAAACCAGCATCCGCTGCAATGCGTGATGGAAAAGAAATGAGGACCTGATGCCGTCATTCTCACCCAGTCTCGAGCGGGCGCTCCACCAGGCATTGTCTGTGGCCAATGAGCGGCATCATGAATATGCCACGCTTGAGCATCTTCTGCTGGCGCTGCTAGATGACACTGACGCCGCCGCCGTCATGAAGGCTTGCAATGTCAACGTCGACGAATTGCGCACGACGGTGGTCGATTACATCGACAAGGAACTGGAAAATCTCATCACTGGGTATGACGAGGATTCCAAGCCGACGGCTGGTTTCCAGCGCGTCATCCAGCGGGCTGTTATCCATGTGCAATCGTCCGGCCGTGATGAGGTGACCGGGGCGAATGTGCTGGTGGCGATTTTTGCCGAGCGCGAAAGCCATGCCGCCTATTTCCTGCAGGAACAGCAGATGACCCGCTATGACGCGGTCAACTATATTTCGCATGGCATTGCCAAGCGCCCCGGAATGTCCGAGAGCCGGACGCCGCGCGGCGAAGATGAAGATGCCCCTGAAATCCATCAGAGCAGCGACAATGACAGCGGCGCGAAGAAGGAGCAAACCGCTCTTTCGTCTTACTGTGTCAATCTCAACGCCAAGGCAAAATCCGGCAAGATCGATCCGCTGATTGGCCGCAAGGCTGAGATTGACCGGACGATCCAAATCCTGTGCCGCCGCTCGAAGAACAATCCTCTGTATGTCGGCGACCCGGGCGTCGGCAAAACGGCCATTGCCGAAGGGCTCGCCAAACGCATCGTCGAAGGCGAAGTGCCGGAAGTGCTGCTGGATGCGACGATCTTCTCGCTCGACATGGGGACATTGCTGGCCGGCACACGCTACCGAGGCGATTTTGAAGAGCGGCTGAAGCAAGTGATCAAGGAGCTGGAAGATTATCCGGGCGCTGTGCTGTTCATCGATGAAATCCATACGGTCATTGGCGCGGGCGCAACCTCCGGCGGAGCGATGGATGCGTCAAACCTGCTCAAGCCGGCGCTTTCGTCCGGTGCGATCCGCTGTATCGGCTCGACCACATACAAAGAGTTCCGCCAGTTTTTTGAAAAGGACCGTGCGCTTGTGCGGCGGTTCCAGAAGATTGACGTGAATGAGCCGACAATTCCCGATGCCATCGAGATCATGAAGGGGCTGAAGCCCTATTTCGAGGACTTCCACAAGGTGAAGTACACTGACGATGCGATCAAGGCGGCGGTGGAACTGTCGTCGAAATACATCAACGACCGCAAACTGCCGGACAAGGCCATCGACGTGATCGATGAAACCGGCGCCAGCCAAATGCTGGTGCCGGCAAACAAGCGCAAGAAGTCCATCGGTGTCGAAGACATTGAGATGACCATTGCGACAATGGCCCGCATTCCGCCCAAAACGGTTTCAAAGGATGACGAGACGGTGCTCGCCAATCTTGAGGCCGAGCTGAAACGGGTGGTTTACGGCCAGGATCTGGCGATCGAGGCGCTGTCGTCAGCGATCAAATTGGCGCGTGCGGGCCTGCGCGAACCGGAAAAGCCGATTGGGTCATATTTGTTTTCCGGCCCGACTGGCGTTGGCAAGACGGAGGTTGCCAAGCAGCTGGCTGCGTCGCTTGGCGTGGAACTGCTGCGCTTTGACATGTCCGAATATATGGAGCGGCACACCGTTTCGCGGCTGATTGGCGCGCCTCCGGGCTATGTGGGCTTTGATCAGGGCGGCATGCTGACGGATGGTGTTGACCAGCATCCGCATTGTGTCTTGCTGCTTGATGAGATCGAAAAGGCGCATCCGGACCTGTTCAACATCCTGTTGCAGGTCATGGATCACGGCAAACTGACCGATCACAATGGCAAGGCGATCGATTTCCGCAATGTGATCTTGATCATGACCACAAATGCCGGCGCATCGGACGCGGCAAGGGCCGCCATCGGCTTTGGTTCGACCAAGCGCGAAGGCGACGACATGGAGGCGATCAACAAGCTGTTCACACCGGAATTCCGCAACCGGCTTGACGCCATCGTGCCATTTGGGGCGCTGCCGGTGCCGGTTATCCATCAGGTGGTGCAGAAGTTTGTCATGCAGCTGGAAGCCCAGCTCACCGAGCGGCAAGTGACGTTTGAACTCACGCAGGATGCAATCGCATGGCTTGCCGACAAGGGCTATGACGAGCGCATGGGCGCCCGCCCGCTTGCCCGTGTCATCCAGGAGCATATCAAGAAGCCGTTGGCCGAGGAGCTTTTGTTCGGCAAGCTCAAAAAGGGCGGCACGGTGAAAGTGTCAGTGGAGGACGGCAAGCTGAAACTCGAGTGCATTCCAGGCGAAGTCAAAGTGATCGCGCCAAAGGAAGAGCCGGAAGCAAAGGCCAAGCGGCGCAAAATGCCGGCGGCAAAAGCGGCCGCGAAGGCTGCAGTCAAAAAGCCGGAGCCAAAGGTGCCGGAGCCGGTTGAACCGGCGGGCCGCAAGCCACGGGCGTCGGTGCCGGCGCTGCCGAAGAAAAAATGAACCAGCGGCGGGGAGTTTCCCCGCCGTTTTCATTTGGATTCAGGGCTTTGCGCGCCATTCCTCCTTGCGCATAATATCGGCCTTGGCGATCATCTCTGCCGCATTGCGTGCTGCGCAGATGGTGAACGCGCCAGATCGTGCAATCCAATGCTTTGATTTGACATCAAACGTTGCAAACGAACGGGGCGACAGGACGACGCGGGCGGTTCCGGTTTCTCCTGCCCCAAGATGCAGTTTGGCAAATCCCTTCAACTCGCGCAGCGGGCGCGGAAGGATCGGGGTCTTGTCCTCGACATAGATTTGTACCACCTCGCTACCCGCGCGGGAGCCGGTATTGGTCACATCAATTTCAGCAATAAAATCATTGCCTTGCGGTGTGATCCTGAAGTTGGTCCACTCGAACTGTGTGTAGGACAGGCCAAAGCCGAACGGGAACAGCGGCTGGATGCCTGTTTTGTCGTAATGTTTGTGGCCAATGAACAGGCCTTCCTCGTAGCGGACCTTGCCATTATGGCCGGGATAGACTTCCGGGTCCTGGCTTTGTGCCGGATTGTCGGACCAGCGCACAGGAAAGGTCTGCGGCAGGCGGCCGCCCGGTTCGGCATCGCCGAAAAGCACGTCTGAAATGGCGTTGCCTGCCTCCTGGCCAGGATACCAGCTCTGAAAGACGGCGGACACGTTATCCAGCCATGGCATTTCAATTGGTCCGCCGGTTTGCAGGACAACAATTGTGTTCGGGTTTGCAGCCGCGACTGCTTCGATGAGTTCATTCTGCATGCCGGGCAGCATGATATCCGGCAAATCCCAGCCTTCAGTGTCCCATTCGCCATTGCGGCCAACGCACAGGATGGCGATGTCGGCCTTTGCTGCGGCTTCTGCTGCCGAATTGATGTCCGCTTTGGTGGACGGTTTGCCAAGACCGGCCTGAAAGGCGGTGAATGTGAGATTTTCTGATTTTTTGGTGCAATATTCGAATACAACCTCGTAAGTCTTGCCCGCCGCCAGCATCAAATCGCCGGTAATTTCATCGCAGCCCTCTTCAAAGAAGGTTTGGCCGGCCGTCCAATTTGACCAACCGTCTGCCACGATCTTGCCGTCCACCAACAGGCGCATTGGACCGGTGGCAAAGACGCCGGCGCGGTGTGCGCCGCCTTCAATAGCCGTGAACGAACCGGTGGCACGGAGCGAATAATTGGCCGGGTCCACCAAGCCAGCGCCAATCATGCCGATCATGAACGACTGCAGATTGGTGATAGTCTCGGTGTGGACGGGTTCCCCAGCCAGATCCTTGTTGGCGAAGTAATCGATGCGGAAAGCGCCTTCGAGCAAGGGCTGGAAACGGTTGTTGTCCGAGCCATGGGCAAATGAGAGCGACTTGTCGGTTCCAAGCGCATTGACCAGTCCGTCCCATGGGCTGACGCGGTAATGCGGATTCAGCTGGGCCGAACCGCCGCCCATGATCTGCGCGACCTTGGCATTGGGACCAATCAGGGCAATTGTCTGGGCTTTGGCCTTGTCGAGTGGCAGAATTCCGGAATTCTTCAACAAAACAGTGCCTTCTGCGCCGGCGCGGCGGATCAACTCGCGATGTTCGGGCCGGTCATTGGCGACTTCCGTATGCGGACGATGATCGCTGAGCGCGCCGGTCCGCTGCATCAGGCGCAGCATGTTCAGAGCGCGGGTTCGTACGGTTTCGGCGCTGACTTCGCCAACCTCGACTGCCGCAACCAGCTTGGCGCCGCGGTCGCGGGTGGGGCCGGGCATTTCAAGGTCCATTCCGGCATTGACGGTGGGCGCGGTCGAGCGCGAGCCGAACCAGTCGGACATGACGATGCCGTCATAGCCCCAATCGTCACGCAAGACTTCCGTCAAAAGCCAATGGTTTTCTGCGGCATAGGTGCCGTTGATCTTGTTGTAGGACGACATGATGCCCCATGTGCCGCCTTGCTTGACTGCCATTTCAAAGGGGACAAGGTAGATCTCGCGCAAGGAGCGTTCGTCGATTTCGGACGAGTTTGTGGTGCGTTTGATTTCGCTCTCATTGCCGGCATAGTGCTTGATGGTCGCCGATATGCCGTGCTGCTGCATGCCCTTGACGTAGCCGGCGGCGAGTGTTCCGGTGAGCAACGGGTCTTCGGAATAGCATTCAAAGTTGCGGCCATTGGTGACGGTGCGGTGAATATTGACGGTAGGCGCTAGCGAAACGTGCGCGCCCTTGGATTTGACTTCGTCGGCAAGGGCAGCGCCAATTTCTTCGGCGAGGGCCGGGTTCCAGCTTGCGCCGATTGAGATGCCGACCGGAAAGGATGCCGACTTGACGCCGCCGATGAGCGAACCGCCGCCGCGTGCGCCGTTTGGTCCGTCGGTGACGCGCAAAGTGCCGATGCCAAGCCGCTCGTTTGGAGCAACCGACCAGAAATCCTGACCGGAAAGCAGCGCCACCTGTTCCTCAAGGGACATGGCATCAACGAGAGATTCAATCGTGGCAGGCATGGCTGGGTTCCAGTTCTGTAACATTGCAAAACGGAGGTAGGACTTTCTCCCATGGCTGTCACCCTCCATTTGGCCTGCTGCCGATTTTGCGGCCTTGCCCGGAAATTGACGATTGGCTATTGCGGGATATGGCTGCGCACAATGACATAAGCGAGTGGGAGACGGCGTTTGGCTGGTACCGCCGCGGGCTTTTGCGGCTGTTCTCATTTCCGGCGCTGATCCTCATGGGCGCGTTCATGGGTTTCACCGGCCTGGCCAAAGATGCCGGACTTTCGCTCTGGCAAACCGAATTCATGGTTCTGACAATTTGGGCGTTGCCGTCCAAAGTGGTGTTGATCGGCGCAATTGCATCCAAGGCGTCGCTGTTTGCGGCCTTTGTTGCCGTGTCGCTGTCGGCGGTGCGGTTGATGCCGATGACGGTTGCGCTTGTGCCCGAAATGCGGACGGAAAAGACAAGAAAGCTGACGCTTTACGTGCTGTCGCATTTTGTGGCGGTGACGGCATGGGTGATGTCGATGGAGACATTCAAGGACGTGCCGAAGGCCTATCGCACGGTCTATTTTGGCGGCATCGCCTCGGCGCTGATGGTTTCGAACCTGATCGTGGTCTTTGTTACTTTCGAGACCATCAAAAATCTCCCGCCGCTTGTGTCGGCCGCGCTGGTCTTTGTGACGCCGATCTATTTTCTGTGTTCGCTGTGGGGATCAGCGCGCGAGCGGGCAGGGCATTATGCCATGATCGCAGGGCTGGTGCTGACGCCGTTGATCCACGCGGTGTTTCCGCAAGGCGACATACTGATCACCGGCGTCATCGGTGGCACGTTTGCCTACATGTTTGCGCGGAAAAAGCCGGTGAGACTGCCATGACATTCCTGTCAGGCGATGCGCGGTGGTGGCCTTTTGTGTTTCTTTTGGTTGCGGGGACGCTGGCAACGGACATGTGGCGGTTTCTCGGCGTTTATTTTGCCGGACATCTGAAGGAAGATGCGGAGATCCTGGTGTTTGTGCGGACCATGGCCACGGCTTTGGTCGCTGCCGTCATTGCCAAACTGATCCTTTATCCCGATGGCGGGCTGGCGGCGGTGCCGGCGATGCTGCGCGTTGGCGCCGCAGGCGCAGGGTTTGCCGCCTATTTTCTCGCGGGAAAACGGGTTTTTGCCGGTGTCGTGACCGCAGAATTGGCGTTGTTGCTTGGAATGTCCCTGTGGGCGTAACCCGGCCTTAAATTTTCTCGCCTATGCAAGGTGTATAGGCGGAGCAGGCAGATGAAATTCAACCGGGCAGAGATGTGCGTATTGTGGCTTACCGGTTGCGCGGCTTTGGCCTGTGCGGCTCTCGCCTATGGCAGGGGCGTGACCATTGAATTTACGACCTTTGCCTGGTCGGCAAGCTTTAATCTGGTCATGATCATGATCGGCCAGTTCTACCGGACGTTTCGCCCGGATGAGCGCATTGCAACGGTGATTACGGCGATCAGCTTTCTGATGGTTTCCGGTCAGGTGTTTGGCACGCTGACTTACCTCAATCTGCCATACCGCTTGCATGGCGGCGACCAGTTCCTGGCGCAGGCAGATGCAGCGCTTGGATTTCACTGGGCTTCCTTTGTCACCGCGGCAGCGCAGTATCCGCTTTTGTGCGGCATCCTCAAGCAGGTGTATTTGAGCTGCGCCTGGCAGATTGCCGCGACGATCCTGGCGCTTGGCTATGTGCTGCGGTTTGCCGAAATCGGCAAGTTTGTGCTGGCGCTGCTGGTTGGCGCGGCGATAACAACAGGCATTTGGGTGCTTTATCCGTCCTCAACGCCAGCGGCGTTTCAAGCGCTTCCCGCCGATGTTGCCGCCCGGCTCGGGCTTGTGGTCAGCCCGCAACAGGGGGCGTGGCTCGTCAAGGTCAGCCACGAAGGACTGTCATCCATCGGCAGCAATACGGAGGTCGGAACGATAGGATTCCCCTCCTATCATACGGTTCTGGCGTTCACGACTTTGTACTATTCGCGCAGCATCCGGCTTGTTCATATGCCGGTCATGCTGCTGGTATTTCTGATGGTTCCGGCGATCCTGATCCACGGTTCGCATAATCTGATCGA
>JBAVTG010000177.1:0-3186 GCA_049696015.1 Rhizobiaceae bacterium
GACAACATCTCGGTTGACGTGACGCTGATTGTGCCGATCGCCATGGAAGACAAACTGCGCTTCGCCATCCGCGAAGGTGGCCGCACGGTCGGCGCGGGCATCGTGGCGAGCATTATTGAGTAATTGAGAAGACAAGTCGTTTTGATACCGGGGAGGCGGGTTTGCCTCCCAAGGTCAGAACGGAAATTCAGGGCGGCAGCGTCCAGCGCTTGCAGCCAATGAAGGAAAGAACAATGACTGGTCAAAACATCCGCATCCGCCTCAAGGCGTTTGATCACCGGATCCTGGACGCTTCGACACGCGAAATCGTGTCGACGGCCAAGCGCACCGGCGCAAGCGTCCGCGGTCCGGTTCCGCTGCCGACGCGGATCGAAAAATTTACTGTCAACCGCTCTCCGCACATCGACAAGAAGAGCCGCGAACAGTTCGAAATGCGCACGCACAAGCGTCTGCTGGATATTGTTGACCCGACCCCGCAGACGGTGGACGCGCTGATGAAGCTCGACCTCGCCGCCGGCGTGGATGTCGAGATCAAGCTCTAAGTTGGCTGGACGGGAAGGATAAACCGATGCGTTCAGGTGTAATCGCACAAAAGCTGGGCATGACCCGCATCTACACAGATGCAGGCGAACATGTGCCGGTCACTGTTCTCCGCATGGAGAACTGCCAGGTTGTGGCACAGCGTACCCAGGAAGCGAATGGCTACACTGCCGTTCAGCTGGGCGTTGGCCTCGCCAAGGTCAAGAATGTAACCCAGGCCGAACGCGGCCACTTTGCCAAGGCTTCAGTTGAGCCAAAGGCGAAAGTTGCCGAGTTCCGCGTGTCTGCCGACAATCTCATTGATGTCGGCGCAGAAATCACTGCCGAGCACTTTGTTGCCGGCCAGCTGATCGATGTGACGGGCACGTCGCAGGGCAAGGGTTTCCAGGGCGCCATGAAGCGCCACAATTTCGGCGGCCATCGCGCCACCCACGGTAACTCTGTCACCCACCGTTCGCACGGTTCCACTGGCCAGCGCCAGGATCCGGGCAAGGTGTTCAAGGGCAAGAAGATGGCCGGTCACATGGGCGACATCCGCGTGACGACGCAGAACCTGCAGGTCTTCTCGACCGATGTGGATCGCGGCCTCATCCTGGTTCGCGGCGCAGTGCCGGGTTCCAAGGGTGCATGGATCCTCGTCCGTGACGCAGTCAAGCATCCAATTCCGGCCAATGCGCCCAAGCCTGCTGCTGTTCGCAAGGCTGCCGGTGCTGCCGCTGAAGCTGCTCCGGCTGTTGAAGCGCCTGCCACTGAAGGGGCCGAATAATGGACATCAAGATCACGACCCTCGACGGCGCCGAAGCCGGCAATCTGAAACTCTCGGAAGAGATTTTCGGGTTGGAGCCGCGGGAGGACATTCTCCAGCGCATGGTCCGCTACCAGCTGTCCAAGCGCCAGTCTGGAAACCACAAGACGCTCGGCCGCGCGGAAGTCTCGCGCACCGGCAAGAAAATGTACAAGCAGAAGGGTACGGGCGGCGCCCGCCATCACTCTGCACGCGCACCGCAATTCCGCGGCGGCGGCAAGGCCCACGGCCCGGTTGTTCGCAGCCATGCCCACGACCTGCCCAAGAAAGTTCGTGCTTTGGCTCTGCGCCATGCGCTTTCCGCCAAGGCCCAGGCTTCCGAACTGATCATCATCGATCAGCTGGTGGCGGCCGAAGCCAAGACGAAGTCATTGGTCACGCGTCTCGAGAAGCTGGGGCTGACCAACGCTCTGATGATTTCTGGCGCCGAGGTCGACAAGAACTTCGGCCTGGCGGCATCGAACATCGCCAACATCGACGTGCTGCCGGTTCAAGGCATCAACGTTTATGACATCCTGCGCCGCGGCAAGCTCGTCTTGACCAAGGCGGCAATCGAAGCTCTTGAGGAGCGGTTCAAATGACTGATCTTCGCCACTATGACGTGATCGTCGCTCCGGTCATCACCGAAAAGGCCACCGTGCTGTCTGAGCACAACCAGGTTGTCTTCAAGGTGGCTCCGAAAGCGACAAAGCCTGAAATCAAGGCCGCAGTCGAAGCTTTGTTCGGCGTGAAGGTTACAGGCGTCAACACCATCGTCCGCAAGGGCAAGACCAAGCGCTTCCGCGGCACTGTTGGCCGTCAGAGCGATGTCAAAAAGGCAATCGTGACATTGGCTGAAGGCCAGTCGATCGATGTCTCGACGGGTCTCTAAGGGGCTGAGGACAAGAAAATGGCATTGAAAAAATACAAGCCGACAACCCCGGGCCAGCGCCAGCTGGTGCTTGTCGACCGTTCCGAGCTCTACAAGGGCAAGCCGGTCAAGGCACTGACTGAAGGCAAGTCGTCCAAGGGCGGCCGCAACAACACTGGCCGTATCACCGCCCGTTATCAGGGCGGCGGTCACAAGCAGACGTACCGTCTGGTCGACTTCAAGCGCCGCAAGCTGGATGTTCCAGCAGTTGTCGAGCGTCTGGAATATGACCCGAACCGTTCGGCCTTCATCGCATTGGTGAAATATGCTGATGGGGTTCTGTCATACATCATTGCGCCGCAGCGTCTTGCAGTCGGCGACACGGTGATCTCGGCTGTTACCGCCGACGTGAAACCGGGCAATGCGATGCAGCTGATGTCCATTCCGGTGGGCACGATTGTTCACAATGTCGAGCTGAAGCCTGAAAAGGGTGGGCAGGTTGCCCGTTCCGCCGGCTCCTACGCTCAGGTTGTCGGCCGTGACCAGGGCATGGTCATCCTGCGCCTGAATTCGGGCGAGCAGCGTCTGGTGCTCGGCACCTGTTTTGCCACCGTCGGCGCAGTGTCCAATCCGGACCATGCCAACCGTTCGATTGGCAAGGCTGGCCGTAATGTTTGGCTCGGCAAGCGTCCGGGCGTTCGCGGTGTCGCGATGAACCCGGTTGACCATCCGCATGGCGGTGGTGAAGGCCGCACCTCTGGCGGCCGTCATCCGGTCACGCCATGGGGCAAGCCGACCAAGGGTAAAAAGACGCGGTCGAACAAGTCGACAGACAAGTTCATCATGCGTTCGCGGCATAAGCGCTAATTTTGAGAGAGGAAGTCTAAAGTGGCTCGTTCTATCTGGAAGGGACCGTTTGTTGACGGCTATCTTCTCAAGAAGGCTGAGAAGGTTCGCGGTGGCGGACGCAGTGAGGTCATCAAGATCTGGA
>JBAVTG010000178.1:0-1793 GCA_049696015.1 Rhizobiaceae bacterium
TTGTTGAGGATACCGGTATCGGCATGACGCGAGATCAGCAAGGCCGTGTTGGAACGCCATTCTATCAGGTCGATGGCGGCCATGCGCGCAGTCATGAAGGCACAGGCCTCGGGTTGGCGCTCGTCAAACAGATGGCCAGGCTTCATGGCGGCTCTGTCGAAATCGACAGCGAGCCGGGGCGGGGCACCAAGGTGACGGTGGCGCTGTCTTCCATATATGCAAAGGGTGCCAATGTGACCCCCTTGTACAAGCAGGCGGATGATGAATCTGTCCGCATCATTCGTGTTTTTGAGGAGCGCGAAAATGGCACGCATCGCAAGACGGCCTAAACATCAGCCAACATACATGGACGTCGCAGCCATGCTCATGTCCAAAACCGGGCAGCGCATTTCCGATAATCCTGCGATGGCCGGAAGCAGCGTAGCTTTTGCCGTTATCATGTTTTACGTGTCGACCAATGCGCTCTACTATCAACCGTATCAGCACAAAGACGCGTTGTTTTCCACCCGGTCCATGCAGCAGTATGTCGCGCCCGATTTGCCCAAGCCAGTTGCGGCGCTCAATTCCAAGGACGTCAAGACACAGTCCTACAAGGTGACGCGTGAAGACTCCATGGCGCCGGCAAAGCGGCTGGCGGATCCAACACTTGCAGATATCCAATCTGCGCTTGCCCAACTGAAAATTTACAATGGCAGCGTCGATGGTCTGCCGGGCCCGAAGACCCGCGCTGCAATTGCCAAGTTCCAGCAGGAAGCCGGTCTTGAGCCGACAGGCGAAATTGATCCGCTCCTGCTCGATGCGATCCGCACCGCCTCAATTCCGGCAGAAAAAATTCCGGCGCCGAAGCCAAAAGTCAAGCCATTGGCGGCAAATCCCGCTGTAAAGCCGACTCCGCCGCAGCAGACAGCAGAAGTCTCCGCTGAAGCGGCAAGCACACCGACCTCGCCCAGCAGCCTTTCGAATGAAGATCTGCTGCGGCTGCAGGCTGGCCTTAAAGCTTTCGGCAATGACTTCATAGAAGTCGATGGCAGGATTGGCTCCAAGACTCGCGATGCGATTCGCGAATTTCAAAACCTGTTCCAACTGACCGTTTCGGGCGAGCCAAACCGCGAAGTGTTGGATAAACTTCAGGAAATCGGTTTGGTCTCCGGATGAGTCTGGACAGGGTGATCACTTGGTTCGCCTGACTTCAGCCTTTTTTGTTTCGCAGCTGGTCCGCAGGGTAAATGGCTCCGGCGGTTTTGCGGCGGTGCTGAAAAAAGGGGCCGAGGAAGCGGGAGCGATACACATTGCTGTCCTCAGGCGCGATGGTTCACTGAACTTCTACGTGCCCGCAATGCAAATGTCTTACGACAATGAAACAACAGGCGGACGGCTCTTCCAGCGCGATCCGTCAATTGGCGATGACGTTATGCTCGGCGTTTTCATTGAAAAGGAAAAGCGTTTCGACCCGGATTTCTGGGTCGTAGAATTGGAAACGCCGTCCGATAACACCGACCTGCCTTTTGACGTTATGACGCCTTAAGGCCAGCGCTTTTTTCGGTATCCAAATCAGAGTTCACCGCACGGCGCTTGAATACGACCGATATCTCGTCAGCCTTCCACCGGCGTACGGTTTCGACGGCTTTTTCCCGATCCAGCTGCTCAAACCGGTCGCGGAAAAGACGGATTTCCATTCTGTTTGAACCGACATGGGGGTTGAGGCCACAGGCAATTACAAAGGCCGAATCCACATTGACATCCAATGCCCGTAGCGCGGTCAAAAGCTCACCCGAGGCAATTCGCTTCACCAG
>JBAVTG010000179.1:0-4840 GCA_049696015.1 Rhizobiaceae bacterium
ATCAACGTTTATGACATCCTGCGCCGCGGCAAGCTCGTCTTGACCAAGGCGGCTGTCGAAGCTCTTGAGGAGCGGTTCAAATGACTGATCTTCGCCACTATGACGTGATTGTCGCTCCGGTGATCACTGAAAAGTCGACCATGGTTTCCGATCATAACCAGGTCATTTTCAAGGTTGCCCCCAAGGCGACCAAGCCGGAAATCAAGGCTGCGGTTGAAGCGCTCTTCGGCGTGAAGGTTACTGCGGTGAACACTCTTGTCCGCAAGGGCAAGACCAAGCGCTTCCGTGGCACCGTTGGTCGCCAGAGCGATGTCAAGAAAGCTGTTGTGACGCTGGCCGAAGGCCAGTCGATCGACATCTCGACTGGTCTCTAAGGGGCTGAGGACAGAAAAATGGCACTGAAAAAGTACAAGCCAACAACTCCGGGTCAGCGCCAGCTGGTGCTGGTTGACCGTTCGGAGCTCTACAAGGGCAAGCCGGTCAAGGCGCTGACTGAGGGCAAGAGCTCCAAAGGCGGCCGCAACAACACTGGCCGCATCACCGCCCGTTATCAGGGCGGCGGTCACAAGCAGACCTATCGTCTGGTCGACTTCAAGCGTCGCAAGATGGATGTCGCTGCAGTGGTCGAACGTTTGGAATATGATCCGAACCGTTCGGCGTTCATCGCGCTCATCAAGTATGCTGACGGCGTGCTGTCCTACATCATCGCGCCGCAGCGTCTCGCAGTCGGTGATACGGTTATCTCGTCGGTTTCTGCCGACGTGAAGCCGGGCAATGCGATGCAGCTTCAGTCGATCCCGGTCGGAACGATTGTTCATAATGTCGAGTTGAAGCCAGAGAAGGGCGGTCAGGTTGCCCGTTCAGCCGGCGCTTACGCTCAGGTCGTCGGCCGTGACCAAGGTATGGTCATCCTTCGCCTGAATTCGGGCGAGCAGCGTCTGGTTCTCGGCACCTGTTTTGCCACCGTCGGTGCTGTGTCCAATCCGGACCATTCGAACCGTTCGCTCGGCAAGGCTGGTCGTAATGTATGGCTCGGCAAACGCCCAGGCGTTCGCGGTGTTGCGATGAACCCGGTTGATCATCCGCATGGCGGTGGTGAAGGCCGTACCTCTGGCGGCCGTCATCCGGTGACGCCATGGGGCAAGCCGACCAAGGGTAAGAAGACGCGTTCGAACAAGTCGACCGACAAGTTCATCATGCGTTCGCGGCATAAGCGCTGATTTTGAGAGAGGAAGTCTAAAGTGGCTCGTTCAATCTGGAAGGGACCGTTCGTTGACGGATATCTTCTCAAGAAGGCTGAGAAGGTGCGCTCCGGCGGCCGCAGCGAAGTGATCAAGATCTGGAGCCGTCGCTCAACGGTCCTGCCGCAGTTTGTCGGCCTGACCTTTGGCGTACACAACGGCAACAAGCATATCCCGGTCTCCGTGTCCGAAGAGATGGTTGGACACAAGTTCGGTGAATTCGCTCCGACCCGTACCTATTATGGTCACGGCGCGGACAAGAAGGCGAAGAGGAAATAACCATGGGCAAGGCCAAGCTCGAGCGCGTGCTCAAGGACAACGAAGCCAAGGCAGTCGCCCGCACGCTGCGTGTCAGCCCGCAGAAGCTCAATCTCGTGGCTCAGATGATCCGCGGCAAGAAGGTTGCGGCAGCGCTTGCTGATCTGACCTTCTCGCGCAAGCGGATATCGGACACGGTGAAGAAGACACTGGAATCGGCAATTGCAAACGCAGAGAACAACCACAATCTCGACGTGGACTCGCTGTTTGTCGCCGAAGCCTATGTCGGCAAGTCAATTGTCATGAAGCGTTTCCACGCTCGTGGCCGTGGCCGCGCCAGCCGCATCGAAAAGCCGTTTTCACACCTGACCATTGTCGTGCGCGAAGCCGCCGCCAAAGAGGAGGCCGCATAATGGGTCAAAAGATCAATCCAATCGGTTTGCGTCTTGGCATCAACCGCACGTGGGACTCGCGCTGGTACGCAAATACTGGCGAATACGGCAAGCTTCTGCATGAAGACCTGAAGATCCGCGATATCTTGATGACCGAGCTGAAGCAGGCTGGCATTTCGAAAGTCGTGATCGAGCGCCCTCACAAGAAGTGCCGCGTCACGATCCATTCGGCGCGTCCAGGCCTCATCATCGGCAAGAAGGGTGCGGACATCGAAAAGCTGCGCAAGCGTCTGGCCGATTTGACCCAGGGCGACACGAGCCTCAACATCGTTGAAGTGCGCAAGCCCGAAACCGATGCGACACTGGTTGCCCAGTCGATCGCCCAGCAGCTGGAGCGCCGCGTTGCGTTCCGGCGCGCCATGAAGCGTGCCGTTCAGTCGGCCATGCGTCTCGGCGCCGAGGGCATCCGCATCAACTGCGCCGGCCGTCTTGGCGGCGCTGAAATTGCCCGTATGGAATGGTACCGCGAAGGTCGCGTGCCGCTTCACACACTGCGCGCCGACGTTGACTACGGCCGCGCTGAGGCAACAACCGCTTATGGCATTTGTGGTGTCAAGGTTTGGGTCTTCAAGGGAGAAATCCTGGAGCATGACCCGATGGCCTCGGAACGCCGCGCTGTCGAGGGCGACAATCAGGGCGGCCAGTCGCGCCGCCGTGAAAACGCCTGACGTTCGGGATTTGGAGAATAAGAAATGCTGCAACCGAAGCGCACCAAGTTTCGCAAGCAATTCAAGGGTCGCATCCATGGCACGTCCAAGGGCGGCACCAACCTTGATTTCGGCGAATTCGGCCTGAAGGCCCTGGAGCCGAACCGCGTCAACGCGCGTCAGATCGAAGCGGCTCGCCGCGCGATCACACGCCAGATGAAGCGCGCGGGCCGCGTGTGGATCCGGATTTTCCCGGATGTGCCGGTCACCAAGAAGCCGACCGAAGTCCGCATGGGCAAGGGCAAGGGCGGTGTTGAATTCTGGTGTGCACGTGTTGCACCAGGCCGCGTGATGTTTGAAGTCGGCGGCGTGTCTGAAGAAATTGCACGCGAGGCGCTTCGCCTCGGCGCGGCAAAACTTTCGGTGCGCACCCGTTTCGTACAGCGCATTGCTGAATAAGGAGAGCGTCATGAAAGCGTCAGACGTCAAGACCATGACCGCCGACCAGCTGGGCGACCAGTTGGCTTCGCTGAAGAAAGAGCAGTTCAACCTGCGCTTCCAGAAAGCGACCGGCCAGCTTGAGAAAACCGCGCGCGTCAAAGAAGTGCGCCGTGATATCGCCCGCATCAAAACTGTTGCCCGCCAGAAGGCGGCGGCAGCCAAGGCTTAAAGGACAAAGACATGCCAAAGCGTATCCTGCAGGGCGTTGTCGTCAGCGACAAGAACGAAAAGACAGTCGTGGTGAATGTCGAGCGCCGTTTCGCGCATCCGGTTCTCCAAAAGACAGTCCGCCGTTCGAAGAAGTACAAGGCGCACGACGAAACCAACCAGTACAAGGTTGGCGACGTTGTTTCGATTGAAGAATCGGCGCCGATCTCGAAAGACAAGCGTTGGGTCGTCGTTTCCGGCGAAGCAGCGAAGTAAAGAAGACAAGTCAAACCGGATTGGTGTCAAAGCGCCGGTTCGACAGATAGAAGAAGGCGGCCTGTCATGATTCAGATGCAAACAAACCTCGACGTCGCGGATAATTCCGGCGCGCGTCGTGTCATGTGCATCAAGGTGCTGGGCGGTTCGAAGCGGAAATATGCTTCGGTCGGCGACATCATTGTCGTCTCGATCAAAGAGGCAATTCCGCGCGGCCGCGTGAAAAAGGGTGATGTCATGAAAGCGGTCGTCGTACGCACCGCCAAGGACATTCGCCGCCAGGATGGAAGCGTTATCCGTTTTGATAACAACGCTGCCGTTCTGATCGACAACAAAAAAGAACCCATCGGCACGCGTATCTTCGGGCCGGTTCCGCGCGAGCTTCGCGCCAAGAACCACATGAAGATCATCTCGCTCGCCCCCGAAGTTCTTTAAGGAGAGGCGCTCGTGAACAAGATTCGCAAAGGCGACAAGGTCGTCGTACTCGCCGGCAGGGACAAGGGTCGCACCGGCACCGTCACACAAGTGATGCCAAAGGAAGACAAGGCTCTTGTCGGCGGCATCAACATGGTCAAGCGCCATCAGCGCCAGAGCCAAACTCAGGAAGCCGGCATCATTAATAAAGAAGCGCCGATCAACCTGTCCAATCTCGGTGTTGCCGATCCCAAGGATGGCAAGCCGACCCGCGTGGGTTTCACCGTCAAGGACGGCAAGAAAGTCCGCGTGGCCAAGCGTTCGGGAGCTATGATCGATGGCTGAGACCAAGAATACGCCGCGCCTCAAGAAGCAGTATGCGGATGTCATCCGCAAGCAGCTGCTTGAGGAATTCAAGTATGGCAACGAGATGGAAATCCCGCGCATCACCAAGGTTGTTCTCAACATGGGTGTAGGCGAGGCGACTGCCGACTCCAAGAAGCCGTCCATCGCTGCGGAAGACCTGTCGCAGATCGCCGGCCAGAAGGCTGTCGTGACGCGCGCCCGCAATTCCATCGCCACCTTCAAGGTGCGCGAAGAAATGCCGATCGGCACAAAGGTGACTTTGCGCGCGAACCGGATGTATGAGTTCATCGACCGTCTGGTCACGATCGCGCTTCCGCGCGTTCGCGATTTTCGCGGCCTGAACCCCAAGAGCTTTGACGGCCGCGGCAATTTCGCCATGGGCATCAAGGAGCACATCGTGTTTCCGGAGATCAATTACGACAAGGTTGATCAGATCTGGGGCATGGACATCATCGTTTGTACGACCGCCAAGACGGATGATGAGGCACGGGCACTGCTCCGCGCTTTCAACTTCCCCTTCCGGCAGTAACGGCAAGCA
>JBAVTG010000180.1:0-2813 GCA_049696015.1 Rhizobiaceae bacterium
GAAACGCAGAAAATCGCACCAGTTGGCCATCAAAGCAGATTTTTCTCAGCTCCATCCGCCGCCGTATGTGCGGTAAAATATGTGACGGCCGATCTTCTTCATCTTTTGCATTGAGCGGGCCCAGCCCGGGCTGACATAAGTCGCATAATAGTGGGTCGAAGCGCCAATCTCCGGCAGGTAGATTTCACCGGATGAAACGGCAAATGCCACTTGCTGCGCTTTTTTCCAATGCTTCGGCTCGGTGACGCGGTCCTTGATGCCATCGCAGGCGAAGGAGAACTGGCAGCGGTTGCGCCATTGATCGTTCTGATAGACCACTCCGCAGATTGTGTTCGGATAGGTCGGGTTTTTGACGCGGTTGAGGATCACTTGCGCCACAGCCGCCTGCCCCTTGGTCGATTCGCCGCGCGCTTCAAAATAGATGCCGGTTGCCAGGCAGCGCTGTTCCTTTTCTGAAAACACCGATTGCGGCAGCGGCTTTTTCGCCCAGGCGTGGTCGCCCGGCACTGTTGGAACGAGCGCTGCAAGCTTTGCCGTATCGGCCTTCAAGAGGCTGTCAAACGGCGAGTCTTTTGCATAGTCCGGCTCGACCGGCGCATAGGCAGCGGCAGAAATTGCAATGGTCTTGTCGTCGGCCAGTTCAGCAATCAGCGTCGGCAAGATCGCTTTTGGCTCTTTCTTCTTCTGCTTGACGTGAAATTCCAGTGCAAGCGCCAGTTCCGTGTTTTTGCGGCCCTGTTTGACAAACGCCATTTTGACCTCGTTGCCGAGTGTTGGCCTCAGCAATGATGATGTGCGCTGCAATATGCTGCCGGCGGAAAAGGCTTTGGGCGGCGCGGCTTTTGAGACGCCGACCAGCCGTCCGCGTTTTTCCGAGCGGTTGATGCGCTCTTCATCCGGCACAGCGTTGGCTGCGGCTGATTTGGATGCGAAAGCGATTTTACCGATGCCCGGCGCGTCAATGCCTGCGCCGTCGATCGAGCCCGTGGTCAGGCTTGCGTCAAAGGGCATGTCCGCTTGCTGGACAGAGCCTGCGGCCGAGGCTTTGAGAACAGATTGCCATCGGGCGCCAGTGCCGTCGCTGCCGGAAATCAGGCTTGAAATGTCCTGAAAAGCGACCGTTGTGGTGGTGCCAAGAAAAAGAAGACCAGCCAAAAAGGCAATATTAGCGCGGCCGGAAACACGGCCCGAATGACCCTTACGCACACACACACTCCACAAACGCAACGCAAACTCAACGTGAATCGAAAGTGAAGCATTAACCTTGATGGACGGTTAATGTGAAAAGCACAGCCAGCCAGAATTCCCGGTCAATAGCGCGGTCGTGTCATTTCTTCGATTGTGGATAAATCGTCTCGCCGCGTTCCAGCATGCCGACGTAGTTGGCAATCGCTCGCTTCCGCGCGGCTTCTGTTTTCAGATTGTGAAAGCGAAATGCCAGGGCAAACCGGTTTTGCTCCGACAATCTGGCCAGCATCGCCTTTGCCTGCGGCACAGCGTCGATTGCGCCCTGAAGATCGGCTGGGACCTTCAGTTCCTTGCCGCCTCCGTAAGCCCGGTCCCACCGCCCGTCGGCCTTGGCCGCCGCAACATGGCGCATTCCGTGCTCGGTCATCCGCCCTTCGCCAATCAGCCGCGCGACATTATCGACGTTTCTCTGACTCCAGATGCTTTTGCGGCCACGCGGCGTGTATCGCTGCAGGAAGCTTTCGCTGTTGAACCCTTTGCGGATCGAGTCAATCCAGCCCCAACAAAGCACCACATCAATAGCCGCCAAAGCAGTAATCGATGCGCGCCCGGATCCAACTTTGTGAATTTTGATCCAGACTTCGTCTTCACTGGCGTGGTGTTTTGCCAACCAGTCGTAAAGACTGTCGGCGTCGACAAATTCGTGGACTTTATCTGGATTGACGATGACAGAGGTCATTCGATTGTTCCAGTTTCACTCAACGCTTGGGCACATACTTTTTCTTGCGGCCTTCAAACGGGTTGTCCGAGCCGCGCGGCATCATGCGGATGGGGATGCCGTCGAGCGCGAACGAGGCGCGCAATTCATTGACCAGATAGCGCAAATAAGATTCTGGCAGGGCTTCCGGCCTCGAACAGGACAAAACGAAGCCGGGCGGGCGGGTTTTCGCCTGCGTCATATATTTGATCTTGAGGCGGCGGCCGGAGACGGCTGGCGGCGGGTGTTTCTCGATGATGTTTGCCAGCCAGCGGTTAAGACGCGCCGTCGAGATGCGGCTGTTCCAGACCTTGTGGGTGTTCAGCACCGCCTCAAACAGCTTGTCCAGCCCCTGCCCCAACTCGCCGGACACCGGCACGGCGCGGATGCCGCGCACTTGCGGCAACAGGCGGGCGGTTTCTTCGTGCAGCATCTGCAGCGTCTTCTGGCGGTCTTCAATCAGGTCCCACTTGTTGAAGGCAATCACAGGGGCGCGGCCTTCGCGGGCGATGAGGTCAATGATTTGCAAATCCTGCTTTTCCAGCGGGATCGTCGCATCGAGGATGATGATCACCACTTCGGCAAAGCGGATCGCCCGCAGCGCGTCGGCGACTGACAGTTTCTCCAGCTTTTCCTGCACCCGCGCCTTGCGGCGCAGGCCCGCCGTGTCAAACAGTTTGATCTTGCGGTCGCGCCATTCCCAATCCACCGAAATTGAATCGCGGGTGATGCCCGCTTCCGGGCCGGTCAAAAGCCGGTCTTCGCCAATGAGCGTGTTGATCAGCGTCGATTTGCCGGCATTGGGCCGCCCGACGATGGCCACGCGCATTGGCTTGGTGTCGTCATAGGCCGGGACTTCATCGTCTTC
>JBAVTG010000181.1:0-14721 GCA_049696015.1 Rhizobiaceae bacterium
GGACCATCGTTACCGAAAAAGTCTCCATGCCAAAGCCGACAGGTCTGAAGTCAATTATGATCATCAGGGTCAGCCCGATCATCATGTGCCGGATATGCAACTCCGACAATCGGCGAATGCAGACCCGAATGGCCACCCGCAAGCCAACACCCGTTCAAAAACAAACAGGCTGCCTCGCGGCAGCCTGTCCGTTTCGTCCTGCCAGACCCCGGATGCCAAAGCATCCAACCCCGGACGAATTGTCTTGCGCCGTCAAGTTCTGAGCTTACTTCGGCGACAGGACCTTATTGACATCATTGCCCTTAACTTGGGGCTTCTTGGTGAAACGGATCATCGCCTTCGCAAGTTTCAGGCTGTTTGCCTTTGGCTGGCCAGCCGTGTTCATAACTTCGTGTCGCGAAATTCCTATCTTAGTCACAGGCGTCGAATTGAGCATGAACAGATAGTGTGAATCCTTAATTTTAGTGACTTCCCCTCTCCGCCCTCTTCCCCTATAGAGCCCGCTTAGCCATGAAGAATTGACGTGCGAACCCGACCGGTCCTCCCCCGGTGCGGGCCCTTGCCATAGCGAAAGCGGTGCCATGCCCAAGCGGACAGATATAAAGTCGATCCTGATCATCGGGGCCGGTCCCATCATCATCGGCCAGGCCTGCGAATTCGACTATTCCGGCACGCAAGCCTGCAAGGCGCTGAAAGAAGAAGGCTACCGCGTCATTCTCGTCAATTCCAATCCGGCGACGATCATGACCGACCCGGAACTGGCGGACGCCACTTACATCGAGCCGATCACGCCGGAGGTTGTGGCCAAGATTATTGCCAAGGAACGGCCGGATGCATTGCTGCCGACGATGGGCGGCCAGACCGCGCTGAACACGGCCCTGTCGCTGCGCCGCATGGGCGTGCTTGAGCGGTATAATGTCGAGATGATCGGCGCCAACGCCGAGGCCATCGACATGGCTGAAGACCGCGCCCTGTTCCGCGAAGCGATGAAGCGAATCGGGCTTGAGACGCCGAAGTCGATGCTCGCCAATGCCACCGAGGTCAAAGACCTTGACCGTCAGGCGCACAAGGCCAAGCGTGCGGAACTGAAGGAACAGTTCTCGGGCGCTGAACTTGACGCGGCACTCGACAAGCTCGAGACCGAATGGCAGCTGGGCGAAAGCGACCGCAAACAGAAATACATGGGCCACGCCATGGCGCTGGCCGCGCAGGCTATTGATTTTGTCGGCCTGCCCGCCATCATCCGTCCATCCTTCACCATGGGCGGCACCGGCGGCGGCATTGCCTACAACCGTTCGGAATTTTTCGAGATCGTCAATTCCGGCCTCGACGCCTCTCCTACTACCGAAGTGCTGATCGAAGAGTCGGTCCTTGGCTGGAAAGAGTATGAGATGGAAGTCGTCCGCGACAAGGCGGACAATTGCATCATCATTTGCTCGATCGAAAACCTCGACCCAATGGGTGTCCACACCGGCGACTCGATCACGGTCGCCCCGGCGCTGACGTTGACTGACAAAGAATACCAGATCATGCGCAATGCCTCGATTGCGGTGCTGCGCGAGATTGGCGTGGAAACCGGCGGCTCTAACGTGCAGTTTGCAGTCAACCCGGAAAACGGCCGCCTGATCGTCATTGAAATGAACCCGCGCGTCTCGCGTTCCTCTGCGCTGGCGTCCAAAGCCACCGGCTTCCCGATCGCCAAGGTCGCCGCAAAGCTTGCCGTCGGCTACACGCTCGACGAACTGGAAAACGACATCACGGGCGGCGCGACCCCGGCCTCGTTTGAACCATCGATTGATTATGTCGTCGTCAAGATCCCACGCTTTGCCTTCGAAAAATTCCCCGGTGCATCACCGGTTTTGACGACCGCGATGAAGTCGGTCGGCGAGGTCATGGCAATCGGCCGCACCTTCCAGGAATCGCTGCAGAAGGCCCTGCGGGGCTTGGAAACCGGCCTCACCGGTTTGGACGACATCGAAATCCCGGGCATCGGTAAAGGCTCGGATACCTCAGATGACAGAAACGCCATCCGCGCCGCGATCGGTGTGCCAACACCGGACCGGCTTCGCATGGTCGCGCAAGCGTTGCGCCTCGGCATGTCGGTCGAGGACGTTCATGATGGTTGCAAGATTGACCCCTGGTTCCTTGAGCAAATGAAGGGCATCACCGACATGGAAGCCCGCGTCAAGGAACACGGATTGCCCAACGATGCCGAAAACTTGCGCATGCTCAAAGCCATGGGCTTTTCCGACGCGCGCCTTGCCGTCTTGACCGGCAAGAAGGCCAAGGAAGTTGCCTATCTGCGCAACGATCTGAAAGTGCACCCGGTCTACAAGCGCATCGACACTTGCGCCGCCGAGTTCGCCTCGCCAACCGCCTATATGTACTCGACCTATGAGACCCCTTTTGCCGGCGAGACACGCTCGGAAACACGCGTGTCCGACCGCAAGAAGGTCGTCATCCTCGGCGGCGGGCCGAACCGCATCGGCCAGGGCATCGAGTTCGATTACTGCTGCTGCCATGCCTCTTTCGCACTGCGCGAGGCGGGCTATGAATCCATCATGATCAACTGCAACCCGGAAACCGTGTCGACCGATTACGACACCTCCGACCGGCTCTACTTCGAGCCGCTGACGGCAGAGGATGTGCTAGAAATCCTGCGCGTGGAGCAGGAAGCCGGAACGCTGCTTGGCGTCATTGTCCAGTTTGGCGGGCAGACGCCGCTGAAACTTGCCAATGCGCTGGAAAAGGCTGGCATCCCGATCCTCGGCACGTCACCGGACGCCATTGATTTGGCCGAAGACCGTGACCGATTCCAGAAGCTTCTGGTCAAGCTCGACCTCACCCAGCCAAACAATGGCATCGCCTATTCGGTGGAACAGGCGCGCATTATCGCTGGCGAAATTGGCTATCCGCTGGTCGTGCGCCCCTCATACGTGCTTGGCGGCCGGGCCATGCAGATCATCCGGGATGAGAGCGGGCTTCAGTCGTATCTCCTCGACACGGTGCCCGAACTGGTTCCGGAAGACATCAAGGCCAAATATCCGAACGACAAGACCGGGCAGATCAACACCCTTCTCGGCAAAAACCCGCTGCTCTTCGACAGCTATCTCAGTCACGCGATCGAAGTGGACGTCGATTGCCTTTGCGACGGCAAGGATGTCTATGTCGCCGGAATTCTGGAGCACATCGAGGAAGCGGGCATTCACTCCGGCGACAGCGCCTGTTCATTGCCGGTGCATTCGTTGTCCAAAGAGATCGTCGATGAACTTGAGCGCCAGACCGCAGATATGGCCCGCGCGCTGAAGGTCGGCGGCTTGATGAACGTCCAGTTCGCAATCAAGGACGGCGTGATCTATGTGCTCGAGGTCAATCCGCGCGCTTCACGCACCGTGCCATTTGTCGCCAAAACCATCGGCTTGCCGATTGCCAAGATCGCCGCACGCATCATGGCGGGCGAGAGCCTAGACGAGGCGGTGGCGCACTATGGCCCAAGAGTGAATTCACGCGGACTCGGCCACATCGCTGTCAAGGAAGCCGTGTTTCCCTTCGCCAGATTCCCCGGCGTTGATACGCTTCTCGGCCCCGAAATGCGCTCGACTGGGGAGGTCATGGGGCTCGACCGAGATTTTGCGCTGGCCTTCGCTAAGGCGCAGCTCGGCGCGGGTGTTGAACTGCCGCGCAATGGCACGCTTTTTGTCTCGGTCAAGGATGAGGACAAGGAAGGCGTGCTCGCCGCCGTGAAAACCATGGCCGACATCGGCTTCAAGGTTCTCGCGACAGGCGGCACACAGCGCTTTCTGGCCGAGCGCGGCATCCCCGCTGAGAAGATCAACAAGGTCCTTGAAGGCCGCCCACACATCGAGGACGCCATCCGCAACCGGCAGGTCCAGCTGGTGTTCAACACCACGGACGGAGCCAAGGCCGAGAGCGATTCCAAGTCGCTGCGCCGCGCCGCGCTGATGCAAAAGGTACCCTATTCGACCACGATTGCTGGGTCGTTTTCGACAGCGCAAGCGATCAAGGCGCTGAAGAGCGGAAATTTTGAAGTGACGCCGCTGCAGGATTATTTTTGAATTGACCCTTCAAAAGCCGATGAACACCATATCCAGCGCAGAGCGAATTTCATCGTGGTGCACTGCGATATTCGAAACTGGCAACTGCAGTTCGCTTAGCAAAACGGCTGCAAGGAGTTGCGGTTGCAGCACATGCTCTTCGTCCTGAATTGGGAAAGCAGGATTCAAACGCTGCATGGGCTTCGACGCTTTTGTGATCGGAATTAGCGGCACAACGATCCGTGTGTTCAATTGATCCATCAGATCACTTTGAACATCCACCACATAGCCCGACGCGATGGCGTAAAGATCATACTGCGCCATACTTGATACAACCGCGACTAAAACACGCGATGTTTGGCAAGCGGCAAGCCATTGCGCCCGACCCAAGCGTTCGCGTCTTCAATTGCGCTGGCATTCTCCTCTTTCCAGCGCATCGACTTCGCAGCAGCGACAGCCTTGCGAATGCCTTCTTCTGCCGATCGCGAAAGATTGACTGACAATGACTGAGCTTCGGCAATGAGGTCTGAATCTATGGTCAAATTTGCAGATTTGCGCGTAGCAGATTTGCGCGTAGTAGAGGTTATTTTCATGCGCATATTTTATGCGCATATTTATGGATGTCAACAAGTCTGAATATTCTTGAGAACACCCATTGACGTGCAGGCGCATTCGATTTATTTATCCACTAAGTTAATTAACCAATCGGCTAATATATGCCCCTCGATACGCTCTCCGAAACGCTCGCGGCCCTCGCCGATCCGACCCGGCGGGCAATTTTGGCGCGGCTTTCGAAAGGCGAGGCGACGGTCAACGAACTGGCCGAGCCATTTGCCATGAGCTTGCCTGCTGTTTCCAAACATCTGAAAGTGCTTGAGCGCGCCAAGCTGATTTCGCGCAGCCGCAATGCCCAATGGAGGCCGTGCAAACTTGAGCCGGAGCCGCTGGAGAAACTGAACGGCTGGCTGGAGAACTACCGTAATCTTTGGGAGGACCGCCTTGACCGGCTGGAAGATTATTTGCAGGAAATTCAATCTGAGCCGAAGAAATGAACTGGCGCTTTAGGGTGGGCCAGGCTGGCCAAGTGAAGGGAGTTAGATCATGAAAATCACCGTTGAAACGAATATTTCCGCGCCGGTTTCCGAAGTCTGGCGTGCTTATACAACGGCAGAAGACATCATCAAATGGAACACCGCGTCAGTTGATTGGCATACAACCAAGGCGACAGTTGATCTGCGCGAAGGCGGCGAGTTTTCCTCCCGCATGGAGGCAAAGGACGGGAGTTTTGGCTTTGACTTTGCTGGAACCTATACCAAAATCGTGCCGGAACATTTGATTGAATACGCCTTTGGCGACCGCTGTGCCGTGGTCGAATTTGTAAACAGCGGCGGCGCAGTGACCGTGCGCGTATCGTTTGATCCCGAACCAGAAAACCCCGCCGAAATGCAACGCAGCGGCTGGCAAGCGATATTGGACAATTTCAAAAAACACGTTGAAACGAAGCCCCGCGCCTAAGTCGAAAAGGCACCAATCAAGATGACCGCAAAACCTGAATTGTTGGCGATGGAAATCACTACCAGCCGCTCGTTTGCCGCCACGCCGGAAACCTTGTTTGCCGCCTTTGCCGATCCGGACCAGCTACGACTCTGGTGGGGCCCCGATGGCTTTACCAACACGATCCATGAATTCGACTTCCGCCCCGGCGGCACATGGCGCTTCACCATGCACGCGCCCGATGGCAGCAGCTTTGAAAACACCTGCACGTTCAGTGAAACCGTCGCAGGCAAGAGCATCGTTTTCGTTCACCATCTGCCGATGCATGTGTTCACGATGACGATGACATTTGCGCCGGATGCAGCAGGTGCATTGCTGAACTGGCACATGAATTTTGAACCTGCCGAATCCAATGCCACTCTTCGCCCATTCATCGAGGCGGGCAATGAGCAGAATTTCAATCGCCTTGAAGAGCACGTCAAAAAACAAGGAACAAGGTCATGAATATCGCACCTGTCTTTGATCCAGCACGCACTATTGAAATCTCGCGTTTGGTTAGCGCACCGCGCGAACTCGTGTTCAAAGTGTTTAGCCAGGCCAAGCTCATTGACCCATGGTGGGGACCGGACGGTTTCCGCAACGAGACCCATGAAATGGGGTTCTTCCCCGGCGGCCTGTGGCGCTACACCATGCATGGGCCGGATGGAAAAGAGTGGCCCAACTGGATCCGTTACAAGACCATCACCCCGCCCGAACTGATCACCTATGATCATGGCGGCGAGATCACCGAACCGGCCATGTTTGAAGGTTGCATCAGACTGGAAGCGCAGGGCGCAAAGACGCTGGTGACACTATCACTGCTCCTGCCAACGTCAGAGGCACGCGAGGCTGCCGTCAAGTTCGGAGCGGTCGAGGGCGGCGAGCAGAATCTGGCGCGGCTTGATGCCTATGTGCAGGCAGAAGCAGCGAAAGCTGGCGCACCGATGAAGAATAAGCCCTTCATCATCTCCCGCACATATGATGCGCCGCGCCAATTGGTGTTTGATTGCTTCACAAGTATTGACCGTATCAGCAAATGGTGGGGCCCCAAGGGCGTCAAGATTGTCAAAGCCAAAATGGACCTGCGCCCGGGCGGGACTTACCACTATGGAATGATGGCGGGCGACGCGCCGGTTATGTGGGGGCGTCAAGTCTACCGCGAGATTACCCCGCCGTCGCGCATTGTGTTGATCAATTCCTTTTCGGATGAAAACGGCGGCCTCACCCGCCATCCCGGCGCGCCGGACTGGCCAATCGAACTCTACTCCACCTTCACCTTTGACGAGGACCCCCCCGGCAAGACCAAACTGACCATACGCTGGGAACTGATGGACAACGCCACTGACTCTGAACGCGCAACGTTCCTTGGCGGCTTCGACTCCATGAACATGGGCTGGACTGGCACACTGGACCAGCTTGGCGACTACCTCAAAACGGCGTAGGCTCACACGGATGCAACGACGCGCCGCATCTCCGCGGCGGCGCGCGAAATCATGGAGGCATTCATGCTCTGGCTCATCCTCAAGTCCATCCTGACCGCCATCGTCCTCTTCCTTGTATACGCATGGTTCAAGCCCAAGACTTTCCGCGTCGAACGCTCAACCGTCATCAATGTGCCGTCAGAAAAGGTCTTCAAACATGTCGCCGACTTCCACAAATGGCAGGCGTGGTCACCTTGGGAGGGGCTCGACCCGGACCTGAAACGCACCTATTCCGGAGCACAGGAAGGCGTCGGCGCTGTCTATGCCTGGGAAGGCAACAAAAAAGTTGGCGCCGGCCGCATGGAGTTGACCAAGGCTGATCCCAAGACTGGCCTCAGCCTCACCCTTGATTTTTTCAGACCGTTCAAGGCCAGCAACATCACAGACATTGCCTTCGCGCCGGACGCTGGCGGCACGAGGGTGAACTGGGCAATGCACGGACCTCATCCATTTGTCATGCGGCTGATGTCTGTTTTTTTCAGCATGGACAAGATGGTAGGCAAGGACTTTGAAAAAGGGCTTGCGCAGCTGAAAGCGGTATCTGAAAACTAGGGTCCCGCCCCTTGGGTTCCAACTCCGCCGGAGCAATTCATGACCGATATGAACAAGGCCACGCCGCTGGCCGGGCGGCGTGAATGGATCGGGCTTGGCATCCTTTCTATCGCCTGCCTGATCTATTCGATGGATCTGTCGGTCCTGTTTTTGGCGATACCGGCCATTGTTGCGGACTTGCAGCCCGATGCGGCGCAAATCCTGTGGATCAACGACATCTACGGCTTCATGGTCGCTGGCTTTCTGGTGACCATGGGAACGCTCGGCGACCGTGTCGGCCGCCGCAAGGTGCTGCTCATCGGCGCAGCTGCCTTTGGCGCAGCCTCCATTCTGGCGGCCTTTTCGTCTTCGGCAACAATGCTGATCTCCTCGCGCGCGCTGCTCGGCATCGCCGGCGCTACGATTGCGCCCTCAACTCTCTCCTTGATCGTCAACATGTTCCGCAATCAGAGCGAACGGAACCGCGCCATCGGCATCTGGGGCACGGCGTTTTCCGTCGGCGGGCTGATTGGCCCGGTGATCGGCGGTGTGTTGCTGCAATATTTTCACTGGGGCTCGGTGTTCCTCATTAACGTGCCGATCATGGCTGCGCTGCTGGCCTCCGCGCCATTCCTGTTGCCCGAATACCACAACGAACAAGCCGGAAAACTTGACCTCGTCAGCGTCGCTCTTTCGCTCATGGCCGTCTTGCCGGTGATTTATGGATTAAAGGAAATCGCCGCCTACGGCTTTCAGGCATCGGCGCTGCTGCCGATTTTCGTCGGTACCATTTTCGGACTTCTCTTCATCCGCCGCCAGAAAGCGCTGACTGATCCGCTGATTGATCTGGCGCTGTTTCGCCTGCCCGCTTTCAATGTCTCACTGATGGTCAACCTGGCAGGCGTGTTTTTTGTCTTCGGCATTTTTCTGTTTCAAAACCAGTATTTGCAGCTGGTGCTTGGTCTATCGCCGCTTGACGCCGGACTTTGGTCGGTTGCACCGTCCCTTGTGTTCACGCTGATGTCGCTGCATGCTTGGCGGGTGACAGAGCGATTTGGCGCTGTGCGATCCGTGGTATTCGGCCTGGTTGTATATGCGGTTGGTGTTGCCTGCATGGGTCTGGCTGCCTTGATGCAAAATCTTTACGGCATCCTCGGCTCATCGATGATCATTGCCATCGGTTTCGTGCCAGTCATCCTGACCACCACCGGCCTCATCGTCGGCTCCGCCCCACCGGAACGTGCCGGCTCTGCCTCCGCCATTTCGGAAACCAGCGCCGAATTTGGCGGAGCGCTTGGTGTGGCGCTGCTTGGAAGCTTGAGCACTTTCATTTACCGCGCAATGACCACCGGCGCGGACTTTAGCTCCCTGCCCGCCGAGGCCGCCGCCGCCAGCCGCGCCTCGCTCGGGGCCGCGGTAGAGGAGGCCAAAAAGCTGAACATCATTGATGCACCATGGTTGTCTCTGGCACGCGACGCTTTTGCCAATGGCTTTGCGCTCTCCTGCTTTGTTGGCTCAACAACGTTGATGGCACTGGCCTGGTTTGCCGCACGGGTTTTTGCCTCCGGTGAGGTCAAAGTTGGTGAACACTGATATTGCCGCAGATAAAGGGCTTGGCCGCTTCCGGCCCGCATTTGCCTGCCTGGTTGCACTTGCAGCGTCAACTGCCAATGCGCAGGACTGGCAACCGAGCGAGCAGGTCAAGCCCTACGCGATCTCCGGTTCAACCGGGCCGGAGCTCTATGAAGCCATCGGCGAAAAAGGTCCGCTGATCGGCGCAACCCGTGCCATCGCCATCACAACATGGGATCTCAAATGGCGGCGGGACTACCGGCCCGATGGCACTTCTTGCGTACTCAAATCCGCCATACCGTTTCTCACGATCACCTACAGGCTGCCGAAGCCTGCAGCAAAACCTCGCGGCGCGACTGCCAAAAACTGGGAAACCTTTGCAAACGGCATTGCCGCACACGAGAAAGTTCATGGGCGCGACATCATGTCGATGGTCAACCAGATCATCGCGGCCACTGTCGGCTTGCGCGTGGATAATGATCCGGATTGCAAGGCCATCCGCGCTGAAGTGCTGAAACAGGTGGAAGCTGCAAACGAAGCTTACAAAGCCAAAAGCCGGGCTTTCGATCAAATCGAAATGTCAAAGGACGGAGCCATTCAAAAGTTGATCCTGGCCCTTGTGAATGGCGGCTAGCCTTTTCCCTGCCACACTTGCCGCCCAGCTTTGAAGTGCAGCGTTCTGGACGCTCAGCCAAGAGGAGGACAACATGTCTGTCGCACGTGTCACTGAAATTATCTCAGCGTCTAACGTAAGTTTTGAAGATGCGATAAAGAACGGCATCGCCCGCGCCTGCGAAACGCTCAAGAACGTCGAAAGCGCCTGGGTAAAAGATCAGAAAATGTCGATCAAGAACGGCAAGATCGCCGAGTATCGTGTCAATCTCAAAGTGACATTCATACTCGCCGAATAGGCGCGCCTCTCCGTTTTGCAGGCCTGAATGCCCGGCCGCATTGCACACCAGTTGGCAGTTAGCCGGCCTTTCTTACAGCGCTCAGGGCATTTTGCGACGCAGAGACACCGTCCATAAACCGCCCGGTTTCGCTCAGCAGGAAGCCGGCAATTTCAATGGACGGGATCGGCCGGCCAAAATGGAAACCCTGCATTTGGTTGCAGGCCATCTTTGACAGGAATTCGGCCTGGCCGGCGTTCTCGACACCCTCGGCCGTCACGTTCAGATTGAGAATCTTGCCGAGCCGCGCAATCGTTTCAAGGATATCGCGTGCGGTTTTGTCCTTCTCGATCGACTTGATGAATGACTGGTCGATTTTCAATTTGTCGAACGGAAATTTCAGCAGGTATGACAAGCTTGAATAGCCGGTGCCGAAATCGTCAAGCGCGGTCATCACGCCCAATTGCTTCAATTCGCCAAGTGCGGCCAGCGCTTCTTCGGTATTGTCGACAAACAAGCCTTCGGTAATCTCCAGTTCAAGCCGGTGGGGCTCAAGGCCGCTGGCATAAAGGGCCTTGCGCGTCGCCCCGACAATGCGCCGGTTATGAAACTGCTGCGGTGACAGGTTCACCGAAATCGTCATGTGTGCAGGCCATTCCTTGGCTGTCTTGCAAGCTTCCAGCAGCACCCAGTCGCCGATATCGCTGATCAATCCGGTCTTCTCCGCCAGCGGTATGAAATCCGCTGGTGAAACCATGCCTCGCGTGGGGTGGTTCCAGCGGATCAGCGCTTCAAACCCGATGGTCCGGTCGTCTACGGCCGATACCAGCGGCTGGAAATAGAGCTGGAATTCATTGGCTTTGACTGCCGCACGCAACTCTTGCTCCAACAAACGCCTGTCTCGCACGATGTCGTCCATTTCAACTTCAAAGAAGCGGTATGTGCCTTTGCCGTCTTCCTTGGCGCGGTACAGCGCAAGGTCGGCGCTGTTGAGCAGCGTCTGCTCATCACGCCCGTCTTTGGGGCCAAGTGCAATACCGATCGAAACGCCAACGCAGTTCAACTGTCCCTCGATCTCAAACGGACGTTCGACGGTCTCGATGATCTTTTCAGCTAACGCCGACAGAGCCGGAATCGACGTGTCATTGCGCAACAGAATGGCAAATTCGTCGCCGCCAAGCCTTGCCACCACATCATTTTCGCGCAAGGCGCGCTTCAGCCGCCCTCCGACTTCAACCAGCAGCGCATCGCCCGCCTTGTGTCCCTTGGTGTCGTTGATCAGCTTGAACCCATCCAGATCAAGATAGAAAACGGCAAAATGCGCCCCTGCCGCAACCCGCCGGTCTGCCAGACAACGACTGACGGTCTGCGAGAAGTTTGTGCGGTTGGTGAGCCCCGTCAGCGCGTCATTGTGCGCCAGAAACGCAATGCGCTCCTTCGATTGCTTGTCAGCGGTGATATCGGAGGCGGCGCCGCGAAAGCCAGCGAACTGGCCGTCACTGCCAAACAACGGCTTGCCGCTCAAGAGGATCCACACTTCCTCCTGTCCGGGCTTGCAAATGTGCAGCTCATGCCCGGAAAACGGTTGGCGCGCATTGACCCTTGCCAGAAATTCGCCCACGCCTTTTCCTGCGATATCACTGCGCTCGCCAAGCGGCTTCACAACGCCCAGCATGGCAATTGTTTCAATCAATTCTGCCTCAATACCAGTCGCCATGTGAAAGCGCTGCGTCCCACGCGTCATCCGTCCATCCACGTCCGTTTCCCATAGCCAGTCACCGGCGCTTTCTTCGAAATCCTTGAGCAGCAGTCCGATAATGGAAGCCTGTTCCTCAACGCGCTGTTCGGAAATCCGGTTTGACGCAAACGTGCGTGCAATTGTCATGGAGGCAATAAGCAGACATCCGGCGTACATCACCAGAAGCGCCGCCACAGCGACATCTCCCGGCCCGCTGCTGATGTGAAGCGCAGCGGCAAATGTACTCGCCAGTCCCAGAACATATCCGGCCATCGCCCTTGGCACCATGTATAGTGCGAAGCAACCGCCGCCCATCATGCCCGCCACAAAGGCAACGCAGATGAGTTTGGTTGGCAGATCGCCGCCGGGATAGGCAATGAGCGGCAGTGCGCCCCAGATAAGGCCAAGAAATGTCGAATTGCGTGACACTTTCCTCAGCGTGCGGGCCGAAACACGGGTTGGAAACGGCAGCTGGTACGATTTTTTCCAAAAAACAAATCCGGTAAAAGCCATCAGGAATATCACTGCAGCCCAGACATAGGCGAGCAAGGCAAATGGCTTGGCAGAGAATGCAGCAGCAATAATCGCCGCGTTGATTGCATTGGCCGCCATCATCAGAGGCGTCACGCCAATCACCGACTTGAGCTGATAGGCGCGGAATTCACCCGCGTCCCGTGCATCTTGCCCGATCGAGAGTGATAGGTTCTGTTTAAAAAACGCCTGCAGCGCAGTCATAAGGTCCCCACCTTTTGATGATCCGAAAAGGACTGTGGCTGCACTTTAAGGCGGGAAAGCTAACCAGAAGTAACGCTGAGGTTGCATATCGCTGCATGGTTAACGCAGGGGAAGTTTGCACTGCACATGCACACGACTGCACTGCAACAACGTTAGCGCCTCCATAATGTGCGATAAAGCGGGAGGCGCCGAAGGGCAAACGGAAAGGCGCGCCGAATGCACGCCGAATGCCCGTAAAACCGCGCCGAATATGCTTTCTAACCACCACCGGCGTTTGGGATATCGCCGCAATCGCCGTCAGCAATAATTTGGAACCCGGAAGCCTCGGCAACACAGTCGTTGGCGAATGTTCTGAGCACCCTGCCACGTCTGGCGCAGACCGGGGCACTGATCAGCGGGCAGGCAACGCCGACACCCGGGTCAGGATAAGGCTCCGCCCGTGGCGGTCTGGGGGGACGGGGCGTCAATGGCGGGCGGCTGCGGCATTCGCCGCGATAGAGAATGTCAAACCCGCGCTGATCGGCAACGCAGGCGTTGGATATTGTCTGCCGTTCGCCATAGCGTGTAGCGCAGACCGGTTGATAGATGCGCGGGCAATAGCCGCCGGCACGCGGCGGCGGGCCCTGTTCGTCGACGGTAACCGTGCAGGCGGCGAGCGTGGCGCAGAAAAGCCCCAGCAGACCGAATGTCATTGTGCGGGTTTTCATCTCAAACTCCCTGTATGCCTTGCCCTTGAAAGTTGAGCATAGCCCGATTGGACTGAGGTGCAAGGCATGGCGGGCAAGAGCGGTAAGCCAGCGTCGCATTCACGCAATCGGCGGCGCGAGCAAACTTGCTATCAAGCCAATGGGTTTTGGGAACAGACAATGGACACCATACTGAAGGGGGTGCTGAGCCTGTGCGCGGGCGTCTTCGTCTTTACCGCGCAGGATACGATCCTCAAGGCCGTGTCGGGCGGCTATCCGCTCACCGAGGCGATGGCGCTGCGAGCCATCGTGGCCGGGCCGATCCTGGCATTTCTGATCTGGCGCAGCGAAGGCTTTGCCGCGCTTGGCCGCAATGCGGGATTTCTGTTTGCCCGCGCAGTGGTGCTGTTCTTCGCCTATTTTGCTTACTATCTCGCCTTTCCCGCCCTGCCGCTGGCAGACGCTGTGGCGCTGTATTTCACCGTGCCGCTGTTCGTCGTGGCGCTCGCTGGACCCTATCTCGGCGAAAAGGCCAATGCCAAGATCTGGGGCGCAGTCGCTATCGGCCTCATCGGCGTCGCGGTGATGCTCAAGCCCCGCACCGGGCTGTTCGAGCCAGCGGCGCTGTTGTCGCTGTTTTCGGCTGCAGCCTATGCCTCCGGCCAGTTGATGGCGCGCAAAAAGGGCAGCACGACTTCAGCCGCCGTCTTTGCCTTCTGGCAAAACGGCTTCTTCCTTGCCGTCGCACTCATCTTGCCGCTGGTGTTTGCCAGTCTTGACATCACCACCGCGCCGCATCCCTCGCTGCAATTTCTGGTTCGCCCGTGGGTATGGCCAACTCAAAATGATGCGCTGCTGATGTTGTCGTGCGGCGTCATCGCTGCGGCGGGCACGATCTTTCTGGTCAACGGCTATCGCTGGGCCCCGGCCAACACCGCCGCTGCATTCGAATATACGGGCCTGATCTGGGTCTCGCTCTTCGCATTCATGTTCTTCGGCGAGGTTCCGGGCGCTTCCACGCTCACCGGCGCGTTGTTCATTGTCGCAGCAGGGCTATTGGCGCTGCGCGCCCAATCGACACACAGACTTGACGCAGGGGAAACATCCGCCCGAACGCCACTTGCCTAAATTGAAAAAACGGGTCACAAATTCTCAAGCTGCGCCATTTCGGGAATGGCTGGCGTGGTGAATTCAGAGCGTAACAAGGACTTCCCACATGGGCCAGATGACAGGCGCCGTCAAATTTTTCAACCAGGACAAAGGCTTCGGCTTCATTACACCGGATGGTGGCGAGAAAGATGTTTTCGTGCACATTTCCGCCGTGCAAAGCTCCGGCCTCAATGGCTTGGCTGACGGTCAGAAAGTCACCTTCGACACCGAGCCGGACAAGCGCGGCAAGGGGCCGAAGGCCATCAATCTCCAGCTCCTTTAAGGCTGCAGGGCAGAACGGATCTTCCCGGGCGGGAGACCGGGAAACCATCCGGAAAAGATGAAAAGCAT
>JBAVTG010000182.1:0-15634 GCA_049696015.1 Rhizobiaceae bacterium
ACGACCCAACGCTTGTTCGGCTCTAATTGCGTATCTTCGGCCAACGCAAATCCAAGCTTGCCGGTGTAAAACGCGATGGCTTCGTCATAATCGCGCACAACCAACGAAACGAGGGCGAGCGCGCTCATCCCATCAGGGCTTTGTGTTGGTGAGCGCATAGCGCGCCACAAAGCGGTTAGCCGCAATATCAAAGATGGCAAGTTCGCGCGCCCCATCAGGCAATGACAGATCAAACAGGATACGGTTGCCCGACAGGCTCTGGCCATTGATCTGCGCGCCCGCCGGCAGCGCAATGGAACCAGAAATTTCACCTGCTCCCGATGGAGTTGCCAAATCGGCGACAACTGGCGCAACGGGTGGCTTCGAATTCATCTTGTAGACAATGGCAAAAAGCACCGCCATAAGTCCGGCCATCATCACCGCTATGGAAATGGCCAACAGGCGGATCATTTTGCGCCTGACCTTTTCCATCGCCGGATCCAGCGGTTTTTCCGGTTCTTCGTCCAACGCCGCGCTGCTCATGGGGTTTTTATGTCTCCGCCTGAAATGTCCGCCCCTGATAGCGAAGCCGTAGACGAGATGAAAGCCCTGACGGTGGATGCCGCCGGTGCAGGCGCGCGCCTCGATGTATGGTTGGCCGAACAATTGGCCCCGGATCTGTCGCGCAGCCGTATCAAGGCGCTGATTGAAAGCGGTGCAGTCAGCCTCAATGGCGCACTGGTGACCGAAGCCAAACGCAAAGTACGCGAGTACGATGCGCTGACCATCTCCGTGCCGGAACCCGAACCAGCAGAACCCGAAGGCGAGGATATTGCACTCGATGTGCTGCATGAAGACGACGACATCATCGTCATCAACAAGCCAGCCGGACTTGTAGTGCATCCCGGCAATGGCAATTGGACGGGGACACTGGTCAACGCGCTCATTCATCACTGCGGCGCATCCCTCTCCGGCATCGGCGGGGTCAAACGGCCGGGCATCGTCCACCGCCTCGACAAAGACACATCCGGCGTCATGGTCGTTGCCAAAAATGACAAGGCGCACAAATACCTGTCAGACGCTTTTGCCGACCATGGCGCAAGCGGCAGTCTTGAGCGCGCCTATCTGGCGCTGGTCTGGGGCGTGCCAGACAAACCGAATGGCACGATTGATGCCCATCTTGGCCGCTCATCCAAGGACCGGCTGAAACAGGCTGTTGTGTCCGAAAGCCGCGATGACGCTCGGCATGCCATCACACACTTCAGTGTCGTGGAGCGGTTTGGCCAGAAGCCGGACAGCACAGCGGTTGCCTCGCTGGTCGAATGCCGGCTGGAGACAGGGCGGACACACCAGATCCGCGTGCACATGGCCCATATCGGTCACCCGCTTATCGGTGATCAGGATTATGGCCTGTCATTCAAGACCAAGGTCAACACATTGCCCGAGCCGCTGGCCGCAACGGTCAAGAGTTTTGGCCGACAGGCGCTGCACGCCTACCTGCTGGCGTTCGAGCACCCGCGCACGGGCGAATTCCTTGAGTTCCAAAGCGATTTGCCTGAGGATATGGACGATTTGGTCGAAAAATTCCGGCAAACCAAGTTCTGACATTTTGACATTCGCGTGAACGCGCAGATTTTTGAAACAAGACCGCTGTATCGCCGTTTTTTGTTCCTATATGATTGCCCATTAAGTCTGGCGCTCAAAAAACGAGAGGCCGGCAAACACAAATCCGCCGCAATGGGGATTTGCAGTCTAGAGAAGAAAGGGTGCTTATATGGCCCAAGCCCGTATGCCTGCCATCATGTCCGGAGAAAGCGGTCTTTCCCGCTACATGGACGAAATCCGTAAGTTTCCGATGCTGGAGCCGCAGGAAGAGTTCATGCTCGCCAAGCGGTTCAATGAACATCAGGACACAGACGCCGCCCACAGGCTTGTGACAAGCCATTTGCGCCTCGTCGCAAAAATCGCCATGGGTTACCGCGGCTATGGCCTGCCCATCGGCGAAGTCATTTCCGAAGGCAATGTCGGCTTGATGCAGGCGGTGAAGAAATTCGAGCCCGAACGCGGCTTCCGCCTCGCCACGTATGCGATGTGGTGGATCAAGGCTTCGATCCAGGAATATGTCCTGCGCTCGTGGAGCCTTGTCAAAATGGGCACCACGGCCAATCAGAAGCGCCTGTTCTTCAATTTGCGCAAATTGAAGGGCCGCTTGCGCGCCTTGGATGAGGGCGATTTGAAGCAAGAGCATGTGGCAGAGATCGCCACCAAGTTGAACGTATCTGAAGCCGAAGTCGTGTCGATGAACCGCCGCCTGTCCGGCGACGCCTCGCTCAATGCGCCGATCCGCGCATCCGAAGGCGAATCTGGCGAATGGCAGGACTGGCTTGTCGACGATCATGCCAGCCAGGAAGAAACACTGATTGAGCAGGACGAACTCGACACGCGCCGAACCATGTTGAAAAATGCCATGGGTGGGCTGAATGAGCGCGAGCGCCGGATCTTTGAAGCGCGGCGCTTGGCCGAAGAGCCGCTGACGCTGGAAGAATTGTCAACCGAGTTCGACATCAGCCGCGAACGCGTGCGCCAGATCGAAGTGCGGGCATTTGAAAAGGTGCAAGACGCGGTGAAAGCGGCGGCTCTTGCGCAGCAGAAGGCCCTGCGCACCATCGACGCTCACTGAAGCACCAGACAACCGTGTATGAAAAGGCCGCGAAAGCCGCCTTTTATTCTTAAGCTTCGACGCAATTGCTCGCCTTTAGCCGCCAGTTGCAGCAGGCGCTGGCGTCGGTGCAGCTGGCGCGGCACCCTTGGCTTCCCAAGCCTTGAAGACTTCCTGAAACACTTTGTCGCCAGCCAAGCCTTTTTCGAACGACAAGAGCGCCCGGCGTCCGGAGCGATAAGCGACCGGCACGTCTACCCAGTTCTGCCGCTGCAAAAGCGTCAGGTTGGTGTCGATCGCGGTCTTTTCATCGGTCAGCGCGATCAGGAAAAATCCGTCGCCAAATGCTGCTGGAACCCCGACCAGAGGACTGCCCGGCGCTTGTTCCGTATCCTTGAGCGCCATCCTCTGGACGGTCTCTATCGCACCGCCGGGAAAATCAGCTGGGGTTGAGAACAGCATTTCAACGATGTGGCTGGCCGGCAGCGATTTGTCGCCATTGCGCTTGATCGTCAGCCGCATCTTGATGTTGCGTCCCGGGATCGTCAGCTCGCCGCGGATCGCCGGTTCTTCCGGCTGATCAAGACCGGGGGAATCCTGCACAACTGACCAGACAACTGCGCCTTGTTCGGCTGTGCCGGCCTCTGTTCCGGTCTTCTCTTCGTAGAAAATGGCCTTCTGGCCAACCGCAATCGTCTCAGCGGGCTTAGCCGGATCGGCGGCAGCCGGAGCTGTTGACGGTGTCGTGGCCGTGGCAACAGTTTGCCCTTCGCCGACATCCGCAGGCTTTGCGCCCGGACCGGTATCGATTTCCTGGCCTTCCGGTGTCAGGCGTTGGGTGAATTTCTGCGGGGCGGCAGCGGCAGCAGGTTCGGCGGCGGCAGGCTTTGCGGGCTCTTGCGCTGGCGCAGCTGCAGCAGGCTTTGCAGCATCATCGGCCGGGGCGGCGGGCGTTGTTTGTGTCATGCCCAAAAAGGCCTGGAGCTGATCCTTGTAAAGATAGCCGGCATAGCCGGCCCCGCCGATAGCGGCCAAACCAAGCAACCCGTAAATTGCACCCTTCAGGCCGGTTCCACTTTGCTTTGGCAAGGCCATTTCAGCGTCCGGCATGTCGGCCGGCATGTGTGAAGGCATGCCGAGCACCGGATCCGGCGGCGGCGCGGCAACCGGTTTAATGATGGCTGGCGGCGGCGTTTCAATGCGTTTGAACGATTCAGGAAGCGGCCTTGTCGGCGCGACCGGGCTGGCTATGGTTTCATCCACGGAAGCCAGGAAGTCCTCCAGCGGATCGCGAACCGGCTTGGGCGGAACGGGCGCGAGCGGCGCAGTCGCTTCGCGCGCCACGGGCTTGGCAACAGGCGGCGCGGCATAACGCAATTCCACCAAAGCGACGGCATCATCAAGCAATTTATACTGGCGGTCAGTTTGCGCGGCCGATGGCGGCGGCGAAATCGCCGCCAGCTTGTCAGCAATCGTCTTGCGCGCCTTTTCATAGACGCGTTTGCGCATGTCAGCAGTGTTGCGGTCGCCCAGACCGTCAATTGTTTTGGTCAATACGGCTACAAAATCGGCCATTGGCGATAACTGCCCGTCAGTTGCGCCGCTTGGGCGGCTTTCAGTTGATTTGCGCAGAAGTTAGTCTTGAAACGGGTCCGTAACAAGTATCGTGTCCTCGCGCTCCGGGCTTGTGGACAACATTGACACGGGACAGCCAATCAATTCTTCAATTCGCCGCACATATTTAATCGCTTGCGCCGGGAGTTGAGCCCAGGATCGAGCGCCCGCCGTCGTGTCTTTCCAGCCTTCAAGTGTCTCATAGACCGGCTCGACCCGCGCTTGCGCGCCCTGGCCCGCAGGCAGGTAGTCAATCAATTCGCCGTCAAGGATATAGCCGGTGCAGACTTTGATTTCTTCCAGCCCGTCGAGCACGTCGAGCTTGGTCAGAGCGATGCCGTTGATGCCGTTGACAGCGACGGCTTGGCGCACAAGCACCGCGTCGAACCAGCCGCAGCGCCGCTTGCGGCCCGTGACCGTGCCAAACTCATGGCCGCGCGTGCCAAGGAATTCGCCAACTTCATTTTGCTGCTCGGTCGGAAACGGACCTTCGCCAACACGGGTGGTGTAGGCCTTGGTGATGCCAAGCACGTAGCCGATCGCGCCCGGACCCATGCCGGAACCAGCGGCGGCCTGCCCTGCAACGACATTTGACGAAGTGACAAACGGGTAGGTCCCATGATCAACATCAAGCAGCGTGCCTTGTGCGCCCTCGAACAGGATGCGGTCGCCCGCACGGCGGCGCTGGTCCAGAATTGACCAGACCCGGTCCACGTAAGGCAGGATTTTGCCGGCAATGCTGGTCAGTTCGGCCAAAATTGTTTCCGGCTTGACCTCCTCAACCCCAAGGCCGCGCCGCAACGGGTTGTGATGGGCTAGAACCCGTTCGATCTTGGCTGGCAGGGAAGCAGGGTCGGCAAGGTCCATCACCTTGATCGAACGCCGGCCGGCCTTGTCTTCATAGGCAGGTCCGATGCCGCGACCCGTGGTGCCGATCTTCGCGCCTGCGCTTGCCTGCGATTCACGCAAGCGATCAAGTTCGCCGTGAAGCGAAAGGATGAGCGGGGTATTCTCGGCAATCTTCAAAACCGCAGGCGTTATTTTGACGCCCTGCCCGGCGAGCTTTTCAACCTCAGCGACGAAGGCGTGCGGATCAAACACCACGCCATTGCCGATGACTGACAATTTCCCGCGCACCACACCGGACGGCAGCAGCGATAACTTGTAACTCGTTCCGTCGATGACCAGCGTATGGCCGGCATTATGGCCACCCTGAAAGCGCACCACCACATCGGCGCGTTCTGAAAGCCAATCGACAATCTTGCCCTTGCCTTCATCGCCCCACTGCGAGCCGACCACCACAACATTGGCCATTCAGGCGCTCCTGATTCCGGTCACATTTCAAATTGTCTGGGAGGTTATCCCGCGGCTCTATAACGGCTGATCGCCGGAGATGCGAGCAAAAATTACTGCATTCAACCGTGAAAGTCCGGTTCCTTGGTTTGGAAAAGCCCAAGAACCAAGAGACAACCGCAAATAATAACGCCTGCTCCGGCAAATTGCATGGGTGAAAGACGCTCGCCAAGCAGCAATGTGCCGATGGTCACAGCCGTTACCGTCACAAGAAATTCGACGCTGATGGCCCTTGTCGCACCGATTTCCGCGACCAGCCGGAAGTATAGCGTGTAGTTCAAGGCGCTGATGACAGCGGCCAGCGCAAACAGCCAGCCCAAATCTTCCAATGTCGGCATACGCGGAATCGGCACAAATGCGATGATCGGAAGCGTCAGCAGCCCGCCAAAGATGGATGAGGCGATCGTCACTTCCCAAGCGCCAACTCCGCTGAGGTGGCGGCTGACATGGTTTGAACCGTAAGCAGCAAAAAACGCTGACAGAAGCGAGGCTGCGCAGCCGAACAGGAAGTTCCGGGTCATCGGCTCGGCAGGAAAACCGACCAGCATCAAGATGCCCGCAAGCCCGAGCCCAACGCCCGCAAGGCCGCGGCGACTGATGCGTTCCAGCCCCAAAACCTGACTGATAACCATCGAAAACAGTGGGATCGCCGCAACAAATATGGATGCCATTGCGGTGCCAATGTGCGGCATGCCAATTGACATGAACACCAGCTGTCCCGCAACCGTGGTCGCGCCGACGGCCGCAAGGTCTTTGTAGCTTTTGCCGAAATTAAGCTTGCGCCCGATGAGACGAGCCGCTCCAATCAGCAGAAATCCGCAAAGCAGCCCGCGAAATGTGACAGCGCCCGCCCAGCCGAAAGCATCAATAACATGCAGCAGGATGACAAACGAAAAGCCCCACGTCAGCGCGAGGAACAGGTAAATTGCAAGTTGTGTTGGTTTCATCATTGGGGACCGTTGGCAGCTTTGTCGCCTAATGGTTTGCAGCAGGCGAGTCAAAGCCGGCTGCGTGAAGCTGGCGCACGTTGATCAAAGCAGCTACCACTCCCCTATCGTGACCCTTAACTCGACGCGCCTCGCATACGTGCTCCTGATCCTCACCACCCTGTTCTGGGGCGGCAATTCCGTGGCCGGGAAGATGGCGGTGGGCGAGATTTCGCCGATGCTGCTGACGCTTTCGCGTTGGATGCTGGCCGCCGCATTCATTGTCCCATTCGCAATCCCGGATTTGAAACGCGAATGGCCCATCATCCGCAAGCATTGGCTGTTGTTTGCCTTCTACGGTGCGGTCGGTTTCACGCTATTCAATGTGCTTCTCTATACGGCACTGACCAAAACCAGCGCAGTCTCAGCCTCCATTGTTCAGGCCTCCATGCCGGCAACCGTCTATTTCTTCAATTTCCTGCTGTTCCGGGTGAAAGTGACGGTTTGGCAAATCGCCGGATTTGCCGTGACCCTGTCAGGCGTGATGATCGTTGCAACCCATGGCGAGCTTGCAAGGCTGGCGACACTGGATCTGAATGCCGGCGACGCATTGGTGCTGGCGGCTGTTGTTGTCTACGCGATCTACACGGTCTTTTTGCGCTACAAGCCGCAACTGAACTGGAAGTGCATCATCATCGTGCTTTCAACGGCAGCTGCGCTCGCCGCACTGCCATTTGTCTGGTGGGAATGGCAGAGCGGTGCATTGATTTTGCCAGGCAGAACCGGTCTGTTGATTGCCCTTTACACCGGTATCTTCCCATCAATCATCAGCCAGATTTTTTACATCAGAGGTGTCGAGTTGATCGGTCCGAACCGCGCGGGTATTTTTGTCAATCTCGTTCCGATTTTCGGTACCGCGCTGGCGATCATCATACTGGGTGAACCGCTGGAGGCCTTTCACATCACAGCGCTGGCGTTGGTTATTGCCGGCATATGGCTTGCCGAGCGCAAGGCCGGATGATCCGCACCATGGTTGCCGGCGTATGCATGGCATGAGGAGTTTGCCAATGATAACCTTTTCGAGAACAGCCGCCGCACTGCTCGCGGCCGGACTTTCACTCATCACAGCGCCAGCAAATGCCGAAGACGCGCTGATACGGTTTTTTACCGGCAAAAGCGTTGCCGACGGCAAGTTCGCCGCCATCAACGGCGTCAAGCGCGACTTCAAGGTCAAACTGACAGGCCACTGGAACGGCCGGAAACTGACGCTGGTCGAGGATTTCGTCTATTCGGACGGCGTCAAAAACCGCAAGACCTGGCGCATGACCAAAACCGGGGAAGGCCGTTACACCGGCACGCGCGAAGATGTGATCGGCACAGCGACGGTCACAGTCAAAGGCCAGACAGCCAAGTTCGCCTACAATGTCGACATTGATGAAGGTCCGGGCCGGAATATCGTCCGATTTTACGACACGCTGAAGTTCGCTCCGGACAACAAGACGATGAAAAACACGGCGCTGGTGACGAAGTATGGATTGCCAGTGGCAAAGGTGCGGGTCGATTTCAGACGGTAAATAGGACTTGGACCAGAATCATATGGTTTTGCCCGGTATCTTTAAATTAGTTCGCTTTGATGCCGGAAAGAGTCATTCGACCGTAAGTAAAATCGCCCTCCGGATAATGCCAAATAGCCTCACCTTCGGTCGCGTAGCGCCGACCGCCAAACTCCTTGTAGTTGCGCATCGGTGTTGACCATCGAAGAATCCGCAAACTGCCGTCATCCTGCAACGCGCCGCGCTCGTCGGAAACGAAGTTCGCCAACTCGCCTGCCGCGTTGAAGAACAGCGACGCGCTGACCTTGTATGGTCCATTGGTGAAGGTGACGCCTGCGGTCAGGTCATCAATCGGACGCCACGCCAGCCTTTCGTCTGCAAGTAAGGAAGGCGCAAAGAAGCACAGGTCATTCAGCAAAGTCACCATTTCAGTACGCGAAAGCTCTTCCCCCTTGATGTCAACCACATTGAACAGCGAGGCGAGCCGCACCCGCATGGTAGCTTCCGTTTTCGCATAATCATGCAGCACAATCACCGGAAGGCCATACATGCGGGCCTTCATGAAAAACAGGCGTTTGGGCGTGTCGAAGCGGTCATACTGCTCAATCGGTCCCGGCATTCCCGTCTGGCCGGGTTTCTGAAACATTTCAGCATTGAACGCGAGTTGCAAAGCAGCGATGCGCGGCTTCCCGACTGAACCGGTCAGCCGGACATAACGTTGAACCGGCGCTGGCAACTGAGCGATGCTTTCTTCGGTCACCAGCGGCCGCCGCCGGGTTGCATCAGATGCGGTTTCTGCGGCGAGTTGCCGACGGAAATCCGCCTCCAGATCTTGTCCGCGCCTCGCGATGAACCAAATGGCAACACCTGCAAGAACGACCAGGCAAACAAAGCCAATCAAAAGGTTCAAGTTCAATTCCAATCCAATGCGAGACGCCTCTTCGATCACGCGGAGCTGATCACTTCGGCAATCGGCCGCCGCATTGAGCGGGGCATTGATGGCCCATAGCCGAAGCGAACCAGGAGATTTGGCCTTTTGTTGCCAATGCCAAGCAGCGCGGCCAGTTTGGCGCGCTGTTCCGGCACCTCGACAGCCTGATTCAAAAATGCGTGTTTCAACCCCAGTGAAGTCGCCTGCAAGGCAAAGCGCTGATAGCTGCGGCCTGCCTTTATCCAATGTTCCTTGTCGTCTTTATCGGCGACGAAAATGGCCAAACCCGCAGATGATTTGATCTGCTTTACACATTTTTCGTTTTCGCCGGTGGCCGTAAAAACAAACCCGAACATCAGATTGCCAAGCCAGCTCGGCATGGTCGGATTGCCGGAACAGGCGGCGTAGAGCCCGTCGGCCTTGCTCACGGCACTCGAAGAATTGAACCGCAGCCAGGATTTCAGCTCCTCGGCAAATGCCGGGTTCTCGATTTGTGTAGTGTTACCAGCCAGAATAAGCTCAAGAATCTGATCCATACTCGGTCTGGCGGTAATCAAAATCACTTGGCTGCCATCAATCTGCGCTGCCACTTCCAGACTCTTCAGATCATGTGATGCGACAATTCTCCCGTCATATTCGTTGCGAGTGCATTGGCGCTGAATAATGGCGTCAAACAGAGCATCCTTTCCAGCAGGGCCTTTGCCAAGTGACACCTGAACTCCGCCATCGGATTGATCAATGAAATCCACCGCCGCACTTCTGTTTTGCGCGGAAGCGGCAAGCGCCAGATTCTCTGCCGCGCAGCCAAGGCTTGCAAACAAATGATGGCTGTCCGGATCCACCACTGGCGTTGCGCGGCTCATATCCGGCGAAATCAAAACGCCATCAGCCGTCTTTCTGAACATCCAAGGTTGCGTGTTGTGGCTGTTTGCGGCCAGCCGGGCATAATGGACCAAATAGTCCAGATCATCACTGCCATTGGCGGCACGGGTTTTCCAGATCGCATCAACAGACTCTTCGTATGAGGGACCTTGCGTTGCCAAGTATGTTGCACCGCCTGCAAGAGCCAGAACCCCGGTTCCGAGGATCATGCTTCTTCTCGATATCATGATCACCACCTGCGTTTGTCCTATTGAGTTTCGATACACTTTTTTCACGGGCCGATTTTGATCCAGCGCAATTCGAACAGTCGGTAGCGATGTTCGGAATATTCGCGTGGGTTAGCCACTATTGGCTTTCCACTTCCCTCACCGCTGCTTTTCCCTTATTGCCTGCCTGCAATTCATTTCATTCACTTCTGAGCAAAGCCGGTTTCTGGCTCTCCGGAAGGCGTACGGGACAGTCATGAAATTTCTCGACACGGCAAAAGTTTACATCCGTTCAGGTGACGGCGGCGCGGGGTCCGTGTCGTTCCGGCGCGAGAAGTTTATCGAGTTTGGCGGGCCGGACGGCGGCGACGGCGGCAAGGGCGGCGATATTTGGGTCGAGGCGGTTGACGGGCTGAATACGCTGATCGACTATCGCTACCAGCAGCATTTCAAGGCCAAGACCGGCATGCACGGCATGGGCCGCAATCTCGCTGGCGCAAAGTCCGCAGATGTGACTCTCAAGGTGCCGGCCGGAACGCAGGTTTACGACGAGGACAACGAGACGCTGATTTGCGACCTTCAGAAGGTTGGCGACAGATTCAGACTGGCCAAGGGCGGCAATGGCGGTTTCGGCAACGCCCATTTCAAGACTTCGACCAACCAAGCGCCAAGCCGCGCCAACCCGGGACAAGAAGGTCAAGAACGCAACATCTGGCTGCGTCTTAAGCTGATCGCTGATGCTGGGCTCGTTGGTCTGCCGAACGCCGGCAAATCAACATTTCTCGCCAGCGTCACTGCTGCGCGGCCGAAGATTGCCGGTTATCCATTCACCACACTTTACCCCAACCTTGGCGTTGCAAACATTGACGGGCGCGAATTCATCATCGCCGATATTCCCGGTCTCATCGAAGGCGCGCATGAAGGCATTGGGTTGGGCGACCGCTTTCTTGGCCATGTCGAGCGCACCCGCGTGCTCTTGCACCTCGTCTCGGCCCAAGAAGAAGATGTCGCCAAGGCCTACAAGACAGTGCGCAAGGAATTGAAGGCCTATGGCGAGGAATTGTCAGACAAGCCGGAAATCGTCGCGCTCTCGCAAGTCGACACGATCGACGAAGAGACAAGGACGGCAAAGCTCACGGCGCTGAAAAAGGCCTGCAAGAAGGTGCCGCTCGCTATCTCTGGAGCCACCCGTGAGGGCTTGGAAACCGCGCTGCGCAAACTGGCGCTTGAGATATCCATTTCGAAAGCAGACGAAGCGCCGGCCAAGCCGGACACGCGGTGGCAGGACTGACAGCCATGTCGCTGCCGCAGCTCAGATCCTTCAAACGAATTGTCGTAAAGATTGGCTCCGCGCTGTTGGTCGACCGCACCACTGGCCTGAAGCGCGAATGGCTGGAAAGCCTTTGCGCAGACGTGGCAAAACTTGCCAGCAGCGGCACTGAAGTTTTGCTTGTCTCTTCCGGTGCGATTGCGCTTGGCCGCACTGTGCTCAAATTGCCCAAGGGCGCTCTGAAGCTGGAGGAAAGCCAGGCGTCTGCAGCGGTCGGCCAGATTGCCCTTGCCCGCGCCTACGATGAAGCATTAGGCGCGCTTGGGCTGACGACGAGCCAGATCCTAGTGACGCTCGGCGACACCGAAGAGCGCCGCCGCTATCTCAACGCCCGCGCCACAATCGATACGCTGCTCCGACTCAAGGCCATCCCGGTGATCAACGAGAATGACACGGTGGCAACAAGCGAAATCCGCTATGGCGACAATGACCGTCTGGCGGCGCGGGTCGCAACCATGATGGGGGCGGACTTGCTCATCCTGCTTTCAGATATTGACGGACTTTACACTGCCCCGCCGCATCTTGATCCGCAGGCGAAGTTTTTGTCGGTCATCGACAAGATCACACCTTCAATTGAGGCGATGGCTGGCGCTGCCGCATCTGAGATTTCCAAGGGCGGCATGAAGACAAAGCTGGATGCGGGCAAAATCGCCACGGCCGCGGGCACGGCGATGATTATTACCTCCGGCGCCCGGCTCAACCCGCTGTCGGCGATCGACCGCGGCGAGCGGGCGAGTCTTTTCAAGCCCTCGCTCAATCCGGTCAGCGCCTGGAAAACCTGGATTGCCGGAAACCTTGAACCTGCCGGCAAATTGCAAATTGATGCGGGCGCACTGACTGCGCTTTTGTCTGGAAAGTCGTTGCTGGCGGCCGGCGTGCGGTCTGTGCAGGGCACGTTCGAGCGCGGCGATACGGTTGCCGTTTTGGGTCCGGATGGACGCGAAGCGGCACGGGGACTGGTGGCCTATGATTCATCCGACGCGGTGAAAATCACCGGCAAGAAATCATCAGACATTCCGGCCATTTTGGGCTATGAAGCCCGCGCTGCCATGATCCACCGCGATGACATGGTGGTATCGCACAAAGCGGACTGAACCTGATGCTGACCAAAAACGAAGCCGCCACCGATATTCAAGCGCTGATGCTGGACATTGGCCGGCGCGCCCGCACGGCTGCGGCGCCGCTGGCGCTGGCAAGCGCTGAAAGAAAGTATGCGGCTTTGACTGGCATGGCTCAGGCGATCCTGCGCGACAAGGATACTATCATGGCTGCCAACGCTGTGGACATGATGAACGGCGAAGAAGCCGGCTTGTCGCCGGCGCTGCTGGACCGTTTGAAACTTGATGACAATCGCATCCGCGCCATTGCCGACGGCATCCGCTCGATTGCTGAACTCAAGGATCCGATTGGCGAAGTGATCGCTGAATGGGATCGGCCCAATGGCTTGCACATCGAGCGCGTGCGCACGCCGCTTGGCGTCATTGGCGTGATCTATGAAAGCCGCCCGAATGTGACGGCAGACGCGGGCGCGCTGTGCCTGAAGGCAGGCAATCCGGTGATCTTGCGCGGCGGGTCGGACTCGGTGCATTCGTCCGAAGCCATCCATGCCTGCATGGTCGAAGGACTTAGAAGCTCCGGACTTCCCGAAGACGCCATCCAGCGCGTGCCGGTGACCGACCGGGCTGCGGTGGGTGAAATGCTCAAGGGCCTTGGCGGCAATCTGGACGTCATCGTTCCGCGCGGCGGCAAGAGCCTTGTCGAGCGGGTTCAGACAGACGCCCGCGTACCTGTGTTCGCCCATCTTGAGGGCATCTGCCACGTCTATGTCGACGCCTCGGCCGACCCGGAGATGGCCCGCAAGATCGTGCTCAACGCCAAGATGCGCCGCACCGGCGTTTGCGGTTCTGCCGAGTGTCTTTTGATTGACTGGAAGTTCTACACCAAGCACGGCGCGCCGATGATCGACGACTTGCTCAAGGCGGGATGCGAAGTGCGGGCTGAGGGTGAACTGCAGAAGATCAAGGGCACTGTTCAAGCGAACGCCTCAGACTTTGGCCACGAGTTCCTCGATGCTATCATAGCTGCCAAATTGGTGGACGGAATTGGCGAGGCTATCGACCATATCAATCGCTATTCCTCGCATCATACAGAAGCGGTGATTTGCGAAAACCATTCGGTCGCCGAGCGCTTCTTCAACGAGATCGACTCGGCCATCCTCCTGCACAATGCATCCACGCAATTTGCCGATGGCGGCGAGTTCGGCATGGGGGCGGAGATCGGCATTGCAACAGGCAGGATGCACGCGCGCGGACCAGTGGGCGTGGAGCAACTTACCTCGTTCAAATACCGCGTGCGCGGCACGGGCCAGACACGTCCGTGACGGCAGAAGCATTTCCTGGAAAAGTGCGAAGCGATTTTCCGTCCGGAAATGCGAAAACGCAAAAATTCAATGGTGTCGCCAGTCCATACTTGAAAATGCCGCATGCTCAGAAGGGCATGACCATTGGCCTGTTCGGCGGGTCATTCAATCCGCCGCATGGCGGCCATCTGCTGCTGGCAGAGATTGCGCTTCGCCGGCTTGATCTCGACCAGCTCTGGTGGATCGTCACCCCCGGCAATCCGCTGAAAGACACACGCGAACTTGCGCCATTGCCGGAGCGTCTGGCGGCCTGCGAACTTCTGGCGCAAGACCCGCGCATCAAGATCACGGCCTTTGAAGCCCGGCACAATATCCGCTTTACCGCCGACACGTTGAAACTGGTGCAGGAGCGCAACCCCGGCGTCGGCTTCATCTGGCTGATGGGCGCGGACAATCTGAAGGATTTCCACAAATGGCAGCGCTGGCGGCACATTGCCGAGACGTTTCCGATTGCCGTGATCGACCGGCCCGGATCGACGCTTGCCTATCTCTCGTCAAGACTTGCCAAAACCTATGATTATGCCCGCATCGACGAAGATCACGCCCAAGCGCTCGGCCGTCACAAGGCCCCGGCTTGGACATTCATCCACGGGCCACGTTCGAGCCTGTCATCGACGGCGATCAGGAAGGCAAGAAGCGCAGGGTGAAAAGTCTTTTAAATCCCGCAGCTTAGTCCTTTCTGGCCAACCCCCAGCATTCGTCATTCCGGGGCGGCACAGCCGAACCCGGAATCTATGCCTCGCAGGTGCTGAAACCAGAGTTGGTGGGGTGATAAGTTGGTCTGCACCAGAATTGATGTCGCGTCTGTCCACGGCATGGCTTCCGGGTTCCGCTGCGCGGCCCCGCAATGACGAAAGCTTGGGGTACTTTTGAGAAAAATCATTGCTGCGTTTAGGCGCGGTGCAACGCACTGATTTTACGACGTATCCGCCGCATTGAGCAAATCCAGCGCAAGGCCATGGCATTCGCGCAGCACATCGTCGACTTCGTGGCGCGAGCGATGCCGCTTGCCAGGCGGCGGGCCGGGGCGGATGGGGGAAAGGCGCACCGGCCGGTTTTCAGCCAGAGCCAGATCGCGCCGCGTCTGCCAGCGCACCAGCCGCCGGGCTTGACCTGGCAGATCATCGAGCGCGCGCATGAGGGCATTGAGCCGAAGGCCGATGAGATTGGCGTTGATCGGGGCGAGCGAGGATGGAACTTCACGAAAGCCCAAGGCCGGATCGAATGATCCTTCAACGTGGACAAGCGTTGGCTCACCGATGTCCCATACGGCCTCAGGGTCGAATTGCTTGAGCGGATCCAAAAGCGCAAAAGCCTGCACCCGCGCTGATCCTTCGCGCAGGACAAGACCGGCAGGCGCGGCACGCGGCGGTTGCGGTTTCAAAACCAGACCCTGCGCGGCAATTGTAATGAGCCGCCGCACGGCAGATTCAGCCGGACGCAGCACCCACAGAACGGCATGATAAACATGGCGCGGCAGCGTCGAGACCGACCCGCCAACTTTCAGCCCCGCCAGCGCAAACAGCGCCGCGACAATGCGCCGGAGCGCATCGCGGTTGCGGGTGATGGCGAGTGTCCAGTCCAAATGGCGCGTTCCTGTGAGTGAATGAAACTGGCGGGAGTATAAATGTGGGCTAGATAGGGGTGGATGGAATTATTTTTGCGGATATGGACCCCGCAGCAGGCCCTCTCCGTCACAGGCTTCGCCTGCGACACCTCTCCCGCAAGCGGGCGAGGTTAAAAGGGCGGCGTGTTTACCTCGCCCGCTTGCGGGAGAGGTGT
>JBAVTG010000183.1:0-2726 GCA_049696015.1 Rhizobiaceae bacterium
GACGTGATCGAAGTCAAGGATTCGTCCAAGCAGCTGGCTTTCGTTCTGGAAGCCAACCAGCTGGCCGAGCGCGATGTGCCTGATTACGTTGTTGTCGATCACAACAAGCAGGTCGCCACCTTCCAGCGTGTCCCGACCCTGTCTGACGTTCCGTTCGCTGTGCAGATGGAACCGAATCTGGTCGTCGAATTCTACTCGCGCTAAACAGTCCGGGTTATTCAAGTTTCAAAAGCCGCCCGGGAAACCGTGGCGGCTTTTTCGTTTTGGGCGATCCGGCATGGAAAAATGCAGCTTTGGGCAAAACATTCCGCAGTTCCGGCCGGCCAGTTTCGAATATTTCCCTGATGTTTACCCGCCTGCCGATTGTCACCTATAATGAACACTGAAATCACCGAGTTTTGCCCGCATGAACATCCACGCGCCCGACGAATTTTCCGCTGACGCCTGCCATCCGCTGTTCCGCGCCGCGCCGTCCAATGTCGAGTTCAACAAGCTGCGCAAGCGGCTCCTGCGATTGACGCGCCAGGCGATTGACGATTTCGGCATGGTCCGCCCCGGTGACCGTTGGCTGATCGGCCTTTCCGGCGGCAAGGATTCCTATGGGCTTCTGGCTCTTTTGCTTGATTTGAAGTGGCGTGGGCTTTTGCCGGTCGAACTCTTGGCCTGCAATCTTGATCAGGGCCAGCCGAATTTTCCCAAACATATCTTGCCGGATTACCTCAAATCCATCGGCGTCGAACACCGCATCGAGTATCAGGACACCTACTCGATCGTCACCGACAAGCTGCCGGAGAATTCCACCTATTGCTCGCTGTGCTCACGCCTGCGCCGCGGGCATCTCTACCGCATCGCGCGGGAGGAGGGCTGTTCGGCGCTGGTCCTTGGCCATCACCGCGAGGACATTCTGGAAACCTTTTTCATGAACCTGTTTCACGGCGGCCGGCTTGCAACCATGCCGCCGAAGCTCCTCAACGATGAAGGCGATGTGCTGGTGCTGCGCCCGCTCGCCTATAACGCCGAGCATGATCTTGAAGCCTTCGCAAAGGCAATGGCGTTCCCGATCATTCCTTGCGATCTGTGCGGTTCGCAGGAAGGGCTCCAGCGCAATGCGATGAAATCGATGCTGTCAGACATTGAAAAGCGCATGCCGGGCCGCAAAGAGGCGATGATCCGCGCGTTTGGCAATATCAGGCCGAGCCACATGCTCGACCTGAAACTGTTTGATTTCAGCGGATTGACGCCGAAGGCTCAATGAGGCGCGGAGATGCCGGTACCAAACAGCCTGCCATTTTCGCCGATTAACACGCAACCAATGGCCGCGGCGCCGAGCAGCGCAAAGCTTAGCGATATCGGCAAAACCGTTCCGTCAAATGCCTGTCCGATCAGCGCCCCCAGCACCGCTCCAGACATGGTCTGGACAAAGCCTTGCACCGACGATGCGGTCCCGGCAAGCGCGCCGAGCGGCTCCATGGCGATGGACGTCAGGTTGGAGCCGATCATGCCAAAGAAGATCATCGCCATGGCGAACAGGGCGAGAAAGACGATAAAAGGCACCGGCCCGAATGAGGCACAGACTGCAAGTATCGATGACACGGTGATGAAGCCGATGAGTGCACCGTGCGACATGCGGCGCATCCCATATTTCATCACCAGCTTAGAGTTGGCGAACGAGGCGACAGACATCATGCCTGCGACAAGCGCGAATACGACGGGAAACCAGACGCCAAGCCCATAGATGCCGACATAGATTTGCTGCGCAGAATTGATGAAGCCGAAGAGAGCGCCCATGACGATGGCCATGGCCAAAGTATACCAAAGCGAGATCCGGTTGGTCATCACGACTTTGAAGCCGGTTGCAACGGACGTCAGCGTCAACGGGCGGCGGTTTTCGCGTTTCAATGTTTCGGGCAGGCGGATCCACATCCATGCCAAAATGGCTGCGGCGATGGTGGCCATGAAGACAAACACCAGATGCCATTCGCCAAACAGCATGATGCCTTGGCCGAGCGATGGCGCAATCACTGGCATGACCATGAATACGGTCATGACCACTGACATGATCTCGGCCATCTGCCGGCCGCCAAACACATCGCGGACAATGGCCACCGCGATGACGCGGGTGGCAGCTGCGCCCATGCCTTGAATGAAACGCAGCCCAAGCAGCGGCGCAAATGTCGGAACGAATACTGCAGTGATTGCGGCTCCGACATAAACCAACATGCCGGCAGCGAGTGGTCCGCGCCGCCCAAACCGATCAGAGAGCGGCCCGAACACAAGCTGCATGACGCTGAAGCCCAGGAGATAGGCTGTGATGATCAATTGGCGCTTGTTTTCATCGGGCTCGCCAAGACTTGCCCCGATCTGCTGCATGCCGGGCAGCATCACGTCGATGGCGAGCGCATTGATTGCCATCAAGGCGGCAATCATGGCGATGAACTCGCCGCGCCCGATGGCGAAGGCAGGCTTTTGTAGCTCGCTTGTTGAAATTGGAGCATTCATAATGGAAAGCTTTCAAAAATGGCAAAAGCGCCGGGGAATGCCGGCGCTTTGGTTCGTGATCCCGGTCGGGCCGGGGTCGCGGATAAATCGTAACGGTTAGGCGGCGCCTTTAATGGCCACGCCTTTCTCTGTCATAAAATCCTGCAGTTCCTGGCTCTGGAACATTTCGCGCACGATATCACATCCGCCAACGAATTCACCTTTGACGTAGAGCTGCGGGATGGTCG
>JBAVTG010000184.1:0-1785 GCA_049696015.1 Rhizobiaceae bacterium
AAAATGCTGCGACGCTGACCGGCGTGCCGGTAAAAGCGATCAAAGTCGCGGTCTACATGATTTCTTCCTTGTCGGCGGGAATTGCAGGGATCGTGCAGACGGGCTGGCTCGGAGCCGTGACCACCAACATTGGCGCCGGAATGGAATTGCAGGTGATCGCGGCGGCTGTGATCGGAGGGGCCAACCTGGCGGGGGGCGGCGGCACAGCGCTGGGCGCAATCATCGGCGCCATGCTGATCGAGGTGATCCGAAACAGTCTGGGCCTCTTGGGCATCAACGCATTTTGGCAAGGGACTTTTATTGGCGGGGCAATCCTGTTTGCCGTTTTGTTCGATCGCTTGGCGAATTATAGGAGAGACACATGATGGCGCTTATTCTGACCTTGAGTTTGCGCCTGCCCGCAGACAGGCGCGATTGAAGACAATCGACATGAACTGTCCATAATCAACAAGATACAACCCTTATTCAGCGACGGTTATTCGTACAATTGACGGCCGATTTTTCGTTTGCTTGTTAGCAATTCGCTGCCGTTATCCAGCCCCGTTTGCTGCCGCAGCAGATGATTCCGTTTCAGGTATCCTGGCAATGCAGCGACTTGAGCGCTGGTGCCTGCGGTCGGCATGCCCTTCACGACTTTTTGAGCTTTCTTCATGTGAGGCCACAGAGCGCATAATTTTTTCGTTTCCTCAATCCGGCCGGATTGGTTCACTCCCTATCCGGCTTAAATCCCAGCGGAAATCAACGATGTGTCCGCTATTCTCGCTGCGTGTCCCGGTAGCGGACGGTCGGCAGTTGGCCCCAGTGGGGGCATTTGCATAAGAGAAAACGAAAGTCCCTATTACCGCTGTCGAGATTGGCTTGGTATTCACCCGTGAAACCGCGTTGAAGACCGCACTCCATAGCCCCAAAGTTCAAGTCCGGGGATTTTTTGGGCTAAAGCAGGGTCGTTTCAACGTCTTGCCGGAGTCCAAATGTTTCAGGGCTTTTGCGCACCGGTCGCGGCGACGTAGATTTCATACAGCGAAGACGTCGCGGCAATGAAGAGGCGGTTGCGGCGCGGGCCGCCGAAGGTCAGGTTCGCCACCGTCTCGGGCACAAAAATCTTGCCCAGGCGCGTGCCGTCCGGCGCAAAGCAATGAACGCCGTCGCCAGCGGAAGACCAGATGTTGCCGTCTGTATCCACGCGGATGCCATCGGGCAGCCCTGTGTCTATGTGGGCAAACACGCGGCCATTGGTCAGCTTTGTCCCATTGACATCAAAGACCCTGATATGGCGCGGGGCAGTTGGATCATGGCTGAAGGCGCTGTCGGCAATGTACAGTTTGGTTTCATCCGGTGAGAAAACCAACCCGTTGGGCTGGGCAAAATCATCCGCCACCAGCGATATTGAACCAGAAGAATCAATCCGGTAAACGCCATGCACCGGCTGTTCCGGCGTAGCGCGGTAGCCCTCATAGTCGGACATGATCCCGTAGGTCGGATCGGTGAACCAAACGCTGCCATCACTATGCACGATCACGTCGTTCGGGGAATTCAGGCGTTTGTCGTTGAAGCTGTCGGCCAGAACAGTGACCGTACCATCAATCTCTGTCCTGGTGACGCGGCGCGTGCCGTGCTCGCAGGAAACAAGCCTGCCGGATGCGTCACGCGTATGGCCATTGGCAAAATTGGAGGGGCTGCGGAAAACCGATACGCTTTCGCCCGCCAGCGGCTTGTCTGACCAGCGCAAGATCCGCTGGTTCGGGATGTCACTCCACAAGAGGCAACCAAGGTCACTGAACCAAA
>JBAVTG010000185.1:0-4149 GCA_049696015.1 Rhizobiaceae bacterium
GTGGCGGCGACGACGAGGACGAGGGTCTGGATGGTTTCTTTCCACAGGTTCTGATTGATGATGAAGAGGAAGCCGAGGAGAACGCCGAGCGAAAGTTTCCACGATTTCTGGAACTGGTAGGCGAGCCCGGCGAATGCGAGCGCCAAAAGAACCGGGGGGATAAAAAGCAGGATTGAGGTTGCGCCTTCGACCAGAAAATTGAGCGATAGCTTGAGCGCGTCAAAGAACCACTGGAACCAATCGACGATGAAATCAATAACCGATTTGCCCCACTTGCCGACGGGGATTTTCCAGCTGGCGATCAGTTTGGATAGTGGATCCATCAGTCTTACCCCTCCAGAAACGCCCAGGGCAATGTGCCCGGAAACCAACGGCCGCCCGAGGGCGGCCGCTGTCCGATTGTTTCGATTTACTTCAAGGCTGCGGCGACTGCTGCGGCTGCATCGCCGCCGTCAAAGGTGGTCACGCCATCAAGCCACGGCTTGGTGGCATCCGGGTTGGCTTTGAGCCACTCCAGGGCGACGGCCTTCGGGTCTGCGCCGTCCTTGAGCACCGGCGCCATCATTGCGCCTTCCATGGCGAGATCAAACTTGAGGTTGGTGAGCAGCTTGCCGACGTTGGGGCATTCGGCGGTGTAGCCGGCGCGCACGTTTGTATGCACGGTGGCGGAGCCGAAGCCGGAATCGCCCATGCCGTCAAGGTAATGGATCTTCATCTCGCCCATGATCGGATGCGGGGTCCAGGCGAGGAAGGCGATGAACTCATTGTTCTTGATGGCCTTTTCGGCTTCGGTCAGCATGCCGGCTTCCGAGCTTTCGACCAGTTCAAAACCTTCGAGCTTGTTTTCCGGCTTGGCGATCATTTCGGAAATGATGCGGTTGCCGTCATTGCCGGCTTCAATGCCGTAGATCTTGCCGTTGAACTTGTCTTTCATGCCGCCAAGATCGGTCAGCGACTTGACGCCGGCTTCGGCTGCATAGGCCGGCACGACAAGGCCGTAACCTGCGCCCTCAAGATTGGTGGCAATGGTTTCGACCGATTTGTCCTCGGTGTAGGCCTTGATGTCGGCGGTCATGGACGGCATCCAATTGCCGAGGAAGACGTCGAGATCCTTGTTCTTGAGCGAGGCAAAGGTGACCGGCACGGAGAGGGTCTTGACCTCCGGCGCATAGCCGAGCGCTTCAAGCAGGTTGACGGCAATGCTGGTGGTGACCTGAACGTCTGTCCAGCCGACATCGGCAAGGCGCACGGCCTTGCAGGATTCGGCTTCGGCGGCATAGGCGGCGCCTGTAAGCAAGGTAGACGCGGCAAGCGCGGATGCGATAGCGAACTTCTTCATGGTGATTTTTCCCTGTTGTAAAGTTTCTTGCGGACCATGTTGCGGACTTGGCCGCACATAACCCGATTTCAAGCATGAATTTAGCCGCCGTGCCAGTCTTGGCGCAGACAATGTGCGACGAAGTTTACTCTACGCGCGTCTCTTGTTGATAGTGGCCAGCCGGACATGGAAACCCGTCCGCCAAACGGCTAGGGGTATATGAAAAGCGACAGGGACGGATGGCCAAGCTCTATTTCAACTACGCTACGATGAACGCCGGCAAGACAACGATGCTGTTGCAGGCGTCTTACAACTATCAAGAGCGCGGCATGCGCGTGTTGCTGTTTGTTGCGGGACATTACCGCAAGGATGGCGAGGGGTACATTTCTTCGCGCATCGGGCTTGAGGAAAAGGCCGAGATGTTTCGCGACGCGGACGACATGTTTGAGCGTGTCGAGTCCAGCATCGGCGCGCATCCGGTCCATTGCGTATTTATCGACGAGGCGCAGTTTTTGACCGAAGACCAGGTCTGGCAATTGGCGCGGGTGGCTGACCGGCTTGGCATACCCGTCATGTGCTATGGTCTGCGCACGGATTTCCAGGGCAATCTGTTTTCCGGCTCAAAAGCGCTTCTGGCCATTGCCGACGATCTGCGCGAGGTGCGCACCATCTGCAAATGCGGGCGCAAGGCGACGATGGTGGTGCGGCTGGGCGAAGACGGCAAGGTTGCCAAACAAGGCGAGCAGGTGGCAATTGGCAAGGATGTGTATGTCTCGCTGTGCCGGCCGCACTGGGAAGAGGAGATGGGGCGGGTGGCGGCGGAGGATCTGGTGGGGTTCTCGCGCTAGAGTCTGGCTGTAATCCGCTTTGGCGGCCAACTGGCGCGTTGCCTGATTGGACTATTTTACGATGCTTGACAGAGGTCAAAGCCTTAGCGGGCGATGACGCGCCATGGTACGCTTTCAATAGACCGCGCGTTTCGTGCGCAATTGAGGAGGGGTCACATGAAGTTTTCCGGACTTTTCGCTGGCATCGTGTTGGCATTGGCCGCATCAACATCGGCATTTGCCGACGGTGACGCTGCTGAAGGAAAAACTGTTTACAAGAAATGCATGGCCTGTCACAGCGCCGACAAAGAGCAAAACAGGGTCGGTCCGCATCAGGTCGGCATTATCGGGCGCGCGGCTGGCTCCGTGGAGGGGTTCAAATACTCGGATGCGATGAAAGCCAAGGGCGCCGAAGGCCTTGTCTGGGACGAGGCTAATATTGCGGCTTACCTGAAAGATCCGAAGGGGTTTATTCCGGGCAACAAGATGGCATTTTCCGGTCTCAAAGAAGACGATGATATCGAAGATCTGATTGCTTACCTCAAAGCCGATCCTAAGCCATAAAATCAAGGCGTAAACCTTGGCCATAAGGAATGCCGGGTATCTGACGAAGATATCCGGCATCTCTCTTTCAAATGTGGCTCAGCCTGATTATATCTGGCGGCACTGTCCCTTTTGACCCCGGAGACCGCCATGGCCACCCTGCAGAACTTTGACGCCGAAATCGCCAAGACCAAGCAGGTCGTGGAAGACATGAAGACCAAGCTCGACCAGACGGCGGTTGTGCTCAATGAGGTTGCCAAGGCGGATGCCAAGATCGGCGACGCAAATTTCGATATTGAAAACGCCCGCATTGAAGATGTGATCAAGCAGCAGAAGACCATGGAAGGCAATATTGCTGACCTGATCATCGGGCTTGAAGACGCGACCAATGTGTTTGGCGCTGAATTCGAGACGATGAAGAGCTATAGCGGCTGGGAAAAGTTCATTGGCATCTTTTCGAAGGACCGCGCCCAGCGGATGCGCACAGACCGTGTGCGCAACATGTCGCTGGCAGGCAATCTGCAGGAATTGCTCGGCAAGTCCGACACGATTGTCGGCATCCTGAAGGACCAGAAGGCAGTGCTCGACTCGCGCTACAAGACGTCCGAGGCGAGCCTTGTGCAGGTGATCGAGCGGCGCAAGGTGGCGATGGACAATCTTGAGGCAACGCAAAAGCGGATCAATGAACTGAACCCGCTGATCCTTGATCTTGAAAACAAGCTTGCGGCATCGACCGACCAGAAGCAGCGTACGCAGATAGAATCCGAACGCTCGAAGATGGCGACGGAATATAATGAAAAGCAGGCGTATGAGCAGGTGCTCCTGGCCGAGAGCCAGACGCTGGAGCGCTACACCTCGATGTTCCAGACGTTTGTGGACTCGCTCAACAACCAGATCGCGGCGCAGGCAACTTTGATCAACAAGCTGACGATCGACACCGAGCAGCGCATCGTTCTCTACAAGTCGCTGGAAGACTCGCTGAAAACAGCAGCGCAGCAGGATGTGGCGCACAAGATCAACACGCTTGGCTCCAAGGTGGATACGGCGGCCGAAGAAACGATGGCAGGCATCGGCGCGGCGGCGCAGAAGCACATCGGCGATCTTCTGGAACTGCATGAGAAAAACATGGTCGCGACCGCCGACATCCAGCGGCGCAAGAAGCTGGCCGACGATGCGTTTGCCCGCCGGTTTGGCGATGTTTTGGCCAAGCATAATGCTGCCAATTACGTGCAGTCCTAAGAGCCTGAACGGAAATGATCACAGTGGCTTGAGCGCTGCACCTGATGACTCCCTCCCCCTTGTGGGGAGGGTTGGGGTGGGGGTCCCCTTCGCAAGAAACTTCGAATCTTGAGTGCGAACGAGGATTTTGGTGGTTTTTTGCGAAGGGGACCCCCACCCCTAACCCCTCCCCACAAGGGGGAGGGGAACAAGGGAGCGGCCATCAGCAGCGAAAGACTGTAC
>JBAVTG010000186.1:0-7966 GCA_049696015.1 Rhizobiaceae bacterium
CCCAGAAGAGGACTCGAACCTCCACGCCGTTAAGCGCTAATACCTGAAACTAGTGCGTCTACCAATTCCGCCATCTGGGCAACGGGGCTCATTTAGGTAATGTGAAAGAAACTGTCAACGCAGTTCACCGCTGCCAAGTCAATTTCTGGAGTTGCCTTTGGAATATTGCGGTCATTTGTGCCCCACGTCGGCAATTGCATCCCGCCTTGTCCTTGTTGCGCATGGCGGGATTGTTTCCATAGCGGCGCGCCAAAAACAATGAGGTTCAGAAATGCTGGATCCAGACACTTGGTTGGGCACTCGTTCACATACACGCGAATACGAGGGCTGAAAGATCGATGGCAGATAAGTCGTTTTGCGCAAAGCGATTATCATTCCGCCGCATATCGCCGTTTTTTGAGCTTGCAGAAGAGACGTGGGATGACATTTTGGCGGCGGTAGCTCAAATGGTCGAGCGGGCAGCGTGTATTGAAGGGCACTGATGAGGCAATAATGGCTCTTATCCGGGCGCTGACGAACCAACGGTGCTGTATCGGCGTCATAAGCCCAAGCGGCAATGAGTCGTCCAGGCGGATGGCCCTCTGCTGAAGCGGATCACCAGGGTGTTGACTGCGATGTTGCCGAGCGTCAAAGCAAAACGGACAGCTGGCCTCAATCATTGGCCAAACAATGGATTTTGCTTGTTCTTCGGCCATGTGACGTTCCAATCGCATGCCTCCGCGCCACGCTTGTTGACCCAGTGTGAAACGGTGGGCTTTGGTGTTGGTGCTGCTGATGGAGAGTACGGCTGGGACAAGCCGGATTGCTGACATTTTCTCGAAGATGTGTGGACCGCCCTTCATCCAAGCCAGATGGATTGCTTCAACGCCGCGCCGCCGGTGGCGTTGTGTTCGGCGATGATGTGGCCAAATGATTCCCAAATGCGGTGCGTTGTCGCGGCGGGGATGTCGCGGCCATGATCGTGAGCATGTGATAACCGTCGCAGGGTGAGGCGCCATCCGGCGCAGCGGACAAAAAGACCCAGTGAGTCGTTTTGAGCGGCGAGCGCCCGAAGCCATGCGAAGGGTATGGTTGTAGGTCCAGACGGCCTTCAGCGCCGACCCCGTTCAAGCCGGTGATCTGACGGGAAAATGCAGCGATTGTTTGGTCCGGCGCCGCTGCTCCTCTACGGAAAACGCGAAAACCGTGCCAGCATCAGTTCCGCAATAGATCTTGCGCTTGTGCTTGTCTCATCAGGCGCAAAACATGATCCGCAATGGCTATCGAAGACGTGAGGCCGGGGGACTCGATGCCAAAAAGGTTGATCAGACCGTTGACGCCATGATCCTCTGGTCCTTGGATCATAAAGTCTGCTGCGGTTTGGTCTGGACCGGAAATCTTGGGGCGGATGCCTGTGTAGGAGGCATAGAGTTCGCGATTGCGCACATCGGGCCAGAAGCCTTCACAGGCGCGCACGAATTGCGGCACGATGGAATCAGAAACGGCGTAATTTTCTTCGTCAACCCATTCGATGTCCGGCCCCAACCGTGCGCGGCCCTGCATGTCCAGCGTGACGTGGATCCCGAGCGCCCCCGGCACGGGAATTGGATAGACGAGATGAGAGAAAGGCGATTTGCCCGGGACATTGCAATAACTGCCCTTTGCCAAATAGCGGGGCGGTGAAAGCTTCGAGTCATATCGGTCAATGGCCGCCGCCACAGCGTGGGCACCATGCCCGGCGCAATTGACAACTGATCTTGCCAAAACCCGCGCTGTTGCGCCGCCAGCGCCGCGCAATTCGACTGTGATGCCATGATCGCCAGAGGCACCGGAAACGATTTCGGTTTGAAGGGCGATAGTAGCGCCATGTTCTTCGGAGCTGGCTTGCAGCGCGAGCATGAGATTATGGCTGTCAACGATGCCTGTCGAAGGCGAGTGGAGCGCTGCAACGCAGCGCAAGGCGGGCTCAAGATGCGAAGCGTCCGCAGCTGTCAGCCACTGCAAATCCGTCACTCCGTTCTTGAGCGCCTTTGCCTGCAATGCTTCGAGTTGCGTTATCTGATCGGTAGTTTGCGCCACGATGAGTTTGCCAACCGCACGCGCCTCAACGCCGGATTCAGCGCAGAACTGATACAGCAGTTTCCTGCCCTCGACGCAGAGCTTCGCTTTCAGGCTCCCCGGTTCATAGTAGATTCCAGCATGAATGACTTCGGAATTGCGTGAAGACGTGGCGGCGCCAATGGCGTTTGCCTTTTCGACAACAAGCACCTCGCGCCCGGCCATGGCAATCGCCCGCGCAACGGCAAGGCCTACAACTCCGGCGCCAATGACCAAAACATCAATGTCATATGCCATGTCACGGTCGTTGCGCTTCGGCCAGCTGCTTGACCAGAACGAAAAAATCCTCGCCGCCTGCGCCGTTCACAAATGCAGCCTCGTAGCTCTGCCGGATGTGGGAGAGAAGGGGCAAAGGAACATGTTGCTCGCGTGCAATTGCAAGCGCGAGGTCAAAGTCCTTCATCATCCCCGTGACCGGAAATGCAGGCACATAATTGTCGTCGGTCATCATCTGGGTCTTGTAGCGAATGAGCGGCGATGCGACTGCGCTGTTGTTCACGACTTCGAGCATGGTGGCCATGTCGAGACCGCCGCTGCGCCCAATTGCAAGCGCCTCGGCCAGCAGGGCTGACGTTGCGCCAACCATGGTGTTCAAAACCAGCTTCAGATAGCGGGCCTGCTCACCCTCGCCGACAAAATATTGCTTGGCTGAAAAGCACTGGAGGATCGGCAGGGACTTGTCGAAACGACTGCGGGGGCCAGATGCGAGGACCGTGAGTTGGCGCGCCTCCGCGGTCGCCGTGGAGCCGGACACCGGGCAGCGCAGGTAATCGATGCCCGCTGCTGACAGCAATTGCGCCACTTGTTCAGACGCTGTGGGAGAAACGGTGCTGGTTTCAATCAAGGTGCTGCCGCGCTTCATATTGGCCGCAAGGCCCGCGGGCCCGCTGACAATACTGATCATGGCCTGGTCGTCGGTGACTGCGCTGATCACCACGTCTGCCCGCGAGGCAGCCTCAGCCAAGGTATCGGCAGCTTTCACCCCGATCGCTGCAGCCTTCGCGCGGCCTGCGTCATTGCGAACATACGCTGTCACATCAAAGCCCGCAGCGGAAATGTGCCTGCACATCGGCGTGCCCATTTTGCCGAGTCCGACAAAACCCACATGAAAACCCGCTGTGCCGCTCATGATGGTGTCGCTTCCGTTGCCTCGGTCCGCATCGCGGCCTCACGTGCCAACCGCCCGCGCTCACGGGCTTCAAAGGTGCGCTTACTCATGCGGTCGAGCAACTCGATAATCTCTTCAAGCTTGCCGCGCACGATGCCTTGCGTGATGAACACGATGCGGGTGCGCTCATCGGCTGTAGGCCATTTTTCCAACCAGGTCACATTATGCAGCAAATGTTGCACGCCCTGTACAACGGCGGGCTTGCCGGGTTCTTCCAAAACGTTGATCAAGCCTTTGACGCGCAGCAGGCTGGTGCCGAGATTTTCGCCGATGCCGTCTAGTAGAAACTGCAACTCCTCGCGCGTTATTGGGTTGGCGCGGGTGAGGACAAAGCTCTCAATACCTTCTGCGGCGGGGTGATGCGAAACGTCTTGGTCTTTGACGCCGGACTCTTCTTCGATTTTCCGGGCATGAGCTTCATAAGCGGCAATCGGGAGCCACTCAGTGGGATTGGCCATGCTGTCTGCTGCATCAAAACCCTTGTGCATCAGCAAAGGGGCTATGGCTTCAACATTAAAATCCGCCTTCGCAATTTTTGCTGCGGGGTTCATGGATTGTAGTTGGGCGCTGAGTTCCGCGTAACTATCTTCGCCCTTGAGATCGATTTTTGTGATGAGCAGATCATCTGCCAGTGCCACCTGCCTGAGCGCTTCATGATGGTTCTGTGCAGTTTCTTCCCAATTTACGGCATCAACCACGGTGACCACATTCACCACGCGGTAAAGCCCGTCTAATGTCGGCTCCGACAGAAAGGCTTGGATAACAGGCCCCGGTTCAGCAAGCCCAGTCGTCTCAATGACCACATTATCGAAGTCCGGAAGATCGCCTCTTGCGCGGTCATGATAGAGGCTGTTCATGGTCGCAATCAGATCTGTGCGAACAGTGCAACACAGGCAGCCATTTTCGAGAACCACAACCGCGTCATTGCTGCTGGTGTAAAGCAGATGATCCAGCCCCACCTTGCCAAATTCGTTGACCACTACGACCGTCTTTGCGAGGTCGGGCGATTTCAGCCCGGCATTGATCAGTGTGGTTTTGCCGCTGCCCAAAAAGCCGGTGACAATTGTGACCGGAATGCGGGTGGCATGATTGAGCGGCATAACGGCTTAGTATCCCACAACTTCGCAACCCGGCAGACCACAGGAAATAAGGTGGTCTGAAGGATAATTGGTGATGATCTCGCAGCCATCTTTGGTGACAACAACTTCTTCTTCAATGCGCGCAGCACCAGAGCCATCATTGGAGCCCTTCCAGGTTTCCAGCGCAAACACCATGCCTTCTTTCAATGGCTTGTCCTGGCCTTTGAAGCGTTTGGAGAAGATGGGGCGTTCCCAAAGTGACATGCCCACACCGTGGCCATATTGCAGCAGGAAGGCTTCCTCTTCGTTCTTGTAACCGAATTCATGGGCATCAGGCCAAACGGCGGCCACTTCATCAGGTGTCACGCCGGGTCTGATCATATCCATGGAAGCGGCGAGCCATTTGGATGCGGTTTCATAAGCGTCGATCTGGTGGTTATTCGGTTGGCCGCAAATGAAAGTGCGGTAATAGCAAGTGCGATAGCCATTGAATGAATGCATGATGTCCAAGAAAATCATATCACCGGGCTGGATCATGCGATCCGAAAACGTGTGCGAATGCGGGCGGCCGCGGCGGCCTGATACGGAGTTCACACATTCCACGCGTTCAGAGCCCATGCGGAACAAGCGGTCATTGGCAATCGCTACCAGCTCGTTCTCTTTCGTGCCGGGGCGAATGGCGCGGGCGATATCAACGTATGTGGCATCCACCATGCCGGCGGCCATTTTCAGAAGTTCGATTTCATCGCCGGTTTTGACTTCGCGCGCATCGAGCATGGCCTGTTGGCCATCCACAACTTCAATGCCTTCAGCCTCAAGGGCGCGCAGCATGCCTAGTTCCATGATGTCGATGCCCAAAGGCTGATTGGCGATGCCATAATGCACAAGCGCCTTTTTGATCTGTTTGGCGAAATCTTGGCTCACGCCAAGGCTTGGTGGAATAGCGCCCTGCATGGTGGTGATGGGGGCCGCGACATTATCCTTGATCCAAGGCGATGAGATGCGCTTGGCGGGAGGGGCCGGGTCCCACAGGAAGGGCGAGCCTTCAGCGGGGCAGAGGCAATAGCGAAAAAACTTGTCGCGGGCCCATTCGCCAATATGGGTTGCCGTAACGTAACGGATATTGTCGAAGTTGAAGCACAGCACGCCACCGAGGCCTGCATTGCGAACCGCTGTTTGCGCTTTGGCCAAACGCTCCTTCGACATGCGGCTGTAGTCGATGCCTTCTTCCCAATCCTTGCCCATCTGGCCCCATGAGGCGGTTGCATAAGGACTATTGTATTTCATGTATGCGCTCCCAGCTCTTCGGCCCAATGTTTGTTTTCAATTGTCTCTTTGAGTTTTGACAAGAACGCTGCGGCATAAGCACCGTCGAATGCGCGATGATCGAAGCTCTGTCCCAATGTGCCAATCAAGCGCGGAGCTATGAAATCACCCTGATCCGTCGTGATCACGGCGGGTCTTTTACGAATGGCATCAGATGACAAAATGGCCACCTGCGGAGCATTGATGATGGGTGTGGTAAAGCTCGTGCCAAATGCGCCGTTGTTGGTGATTGAATAGGTGCCACCGCTCATATCGGCGGAGGTCATCTTGCCGGTGCGCGCCTTGTCGATCTGACGGCCGATGGCCTTGGCCAGTCCCTGCAAAGTAAGGTCTTGCGCCGAATGGACGACCGGAACCACGAGACCGTTGTGGTTAAGGTCCACAGCAATCCCCACATTGATATCGCTCAAGACTGTCAAAGCCTTGCCATCAAATCGGGCGTTGATCAGCGGGAAAGCCTGCAAGGCAATGCAAACGGCTCTGGCGATGAACGGAAGATAGGTGAGTGCGTATCCGTTTTCTGCCTTGAAGCGTTCCTTGTGTTTGCTTCGGACAGATTCAATATCTGTGAAATCAACATCGATCGCTTGGAACACATGCGGGATATTGCGCCAGTTTTCGGTAAGCCGCTCAGCGGTTCTGGCCCGAATGGTGTTCAGCGTAATGACATCGCCTGCGCCAAGGTTTGGCGATGGCGCAGAAGAGATTGGCTGCGGCGCTGCGCCCAGGAATGCCTGCGCATCCCGCATTTCGATTTTCCGCAAATTATTGGATGAGGCAAACTGTGCCAGCGCACCCATGTCTGCGGTTTGCTGAGATAGCAGGCGTCGCGCCAGAGGCGTGATCCGCAAGCCATCCGGACCTTTGGCCTTGCCGTAATTTTCCAGCGGCGTTCTGACTTCTTCAAAGGCAGCCGCAGCCTGGGCCTTTGGCGTCGATACGGCGACGGCTGAAACCGCGTCACCGCCAACAACTGCAACAGTGGCCCCCACCTTGGCGGTGACGCCAGTGCCGGTTCGGATCTCTGTCAATTTCCCGGCAACGATGGCCTCAACCTCGACCGTCACCTTGTCGGTCTCGACTTCGAAAAGCCTGTCGCCGATGTTTATATCGTCACCAACGGCTTTGAACCAGGTGAGTATTTTCCCTTCAGCAACTGTTTCGCCAAGTTGCGGCATGATGATTGTGCTGGCCATCGTCTAACCGTTCATCACGCGGACAATCTTGTCGACAATGCGGGCTGCGTTGGGCAGCGCGAGGTCTTCAAGATGATCAGCGGCCGGCAGGGGAATGTGCGGCGTGGTGATGCGCACGATCGGCCCGTCCAGATCCCAGAACGCTTCGTCAGCCACAATTGAAGCAATCTCTGCCCCCCAGCCGAGCAGGCGCGGATTCTCTTCGACTGTGAACAGCCGGCCGGTCTTGGCGACCGACCCCAATATCGTCTGCGTGTCGAGCGGGACCAAAGAGCGGACATCCACGACTTCCGCGTCAATGCCATGGTCGCGAGCGAGAATTTCAGCCGCTTCCAGGGCCCGGTGCACCATCATGGCCAGCGCCAGAATTGTGCAATCCTTGCCGGGCCGCAAAATCTTGGCTGTGCCGAGCGTATCGATAATTTCGCCATCGGGAACTTCACCCTTGATGGAATAAAGCGCTTTGTGTTCGTGAAAGATCACAGGATTGTTGTCACGAATAGCCGCAGCCATCAGGCCAATTACGTCGACAGGCGATGACGGGGCTACAACTTTTAGCCCGGGTATCATCATCGTCCAGTTTTCAACGGACTGTGAATGCTGCGCCCCAAAGCGTACGCCGCCGCCATTGCCAGTGCGGATCACCAAGGGACATGTCATCTGGCCATTGGTCATGTAGGCAAGCTTCGGCATTTCGTTCGCTATGTAATCAAAGCAAACCGCTATGAAATCCGAGAACATGATCTCGGCAATCGGGCGAAGCCCTGTCATCGCCGCGCCCATGGCAGCGCCGAGAATGGCTTGTTCAGAAATCGGCGTGTCACGCACACGCAGCGGACCAAACTTTTCATAGAGCCCGACAGTGGCTTTGAACACACCGCCTGCTTTGGCGATGTCTTCGCCGAGGAACACAACATTTTTGTCGCGCTCCATCTCCTGGCTGATGCCGCGGATCACGGCATCGCGATAGCTTAGTTCCGCCATGCCCAGCCTCCATCCGCATAGACATCTGCGGTCAACAGCTCGACAGGAGCAGGCGGCGAGGCTTTGCAAAGTTCGGTTGCCGCCTCCACCTTGCGCATGCTTTCAACTTCGATGGC